>JALOAF010000009.1 GCA_023228925.1 Candidatus Absconditabacterales bacterium
AAAAATATTCTATAAGTTTTATAGTTTTTTGCCTACTATGCTTTGCGTTTTTCCTATACGGATTTTTAATAGTCATGAACTAGTTATAATGATTATTTAAATCACTTCAACCGTTCTAGACCCTTTTTATATAAAATACATGAAAAATATAAAAAAACTCTTATTGGTAAGTTTGTCGGTTCCGACTATTTTTTTGTTATATATTATTTATTCTCTTTTCTCTTTGGCTTCTACTTCAAAAGAACTTTCATCTAACTGTTTTTACTTAGCTATGCTTTGAAAAACTGATATTTTCCAAAAACATCTAAAGAAATGAACAGATATTAGAGATTTATGTCGTAATGAAAGTGGTCGCTATTTAGCACCCATAACACTAGCAATCGCTGGTTGACATATAGAACTAATAGAACTTCTAATTGATAACTGAATAGATGTGACAGATCCTAAAGAGTCTTGGGATTGAACAATTAGTCCAATTAAACTGATATCAAAAACTAAATGAGATAAAGAGGCCATTGTGAAATTATTAGTCGATAAATGATATAGTGAAAACATGCGAACAACGTTTAGCATGGATAAAGATGAGGAAATGTTAAAAATATTGAAAAAGTACAGTATTGAGTAATTTTTTTAGATATATAAAACTTATTCTAATGAATAATGATTTCCAAAATTGTCCTTATTGTGAATCAACAATAAAAATAGGTGTAAAAAAATGTAGGTTTTGCTGAGAATTTATAGATAAAAGATACGAAGTACCTAAAATAAAAAACTATATATGAGGATATACTAATCCTGCATTCAAAAAAAAACCACAAATAATCTGTACAGATTGTGGTTACGAATGAAAAGCAGCGCTTAAAAGAGGATGAAGCTGATTTATTTCTTTTCTTTTGCTGTGGTTTTTTATTATTCCTTGTTTGGTATATGAATTAAAGAGGAATAAAGATTCTTATTGGATTTGTCCTAAATGCAAAAGCTGGTATGTAAATAAAATATAGTCACTATTCAAAATCATTCCCACAAAAGCGAATAGTAATTACTCTTACATCCATTTATCACTTTATAAATTGCAAATTTTCAACTTAATAAAACTTTACAAACTTTTTACCATATAAGTTCCATCTAGGCTATATCAAATTTTTTTGAAAAATCATCTAACTCCAACTCATGAAATAACAGACAACCTTTGATATCAAAAACTTTTCGAAATTTGTTCTGCAATGAACATTATTTGAGAACCAAATCACTTATGTTGTTTTTTGTATGATGATTTAATATTTTCTTTCAAACTTGCAAGTTGTCAGTAAATGTGTAATTCTCTAATAAGAGCCGTTTGTTTTCATAATCATTCCCAATCAATAGTTTCAGATTCTTTTGGCAATAGTAGTCTAGTAAAACCATAAATATATCACTGTAAATCTTCAAAAGAAAGAAAGTATTCGATACCAGCAGAACTTTCGTACTGTCTAATTATAAGATTTACGGAATCTTTTTCTTGTGAATTTTTGAATTTTGGTTTATGTCTGATCTCTCTACTACGAGTATCCAAACAAACAAATTTTCTATAAGTTTCCAAGTCAGGATCCTGTCAAATGATGTATGTATTAATATTTCAATTTTCTAGATTAAGATTTTTCTGTTTCAAACAAAATGTAATAAATTCTTCAAATGAATCAAATAATTGATAATTGCAATACAACCTAGAATATAGTTTCTTTGCACTTTCAGGGTTATTTCTAAATTCTTCCAACAACTCATTATGCGTAAGTTGAGAAAGATTTGTAATGTTTGATCATGCAGCAATTTCATGAGATGGAATATCACGAATCAATCTTTTTATCCTTGTATAAGAAGGAATAATATTTTCAAAAGTTTCTTTAATTAGATTCTGGATATGTTCGATTGTTAATGGTCTATAATTTCAAGCAAGATAGAGTTGATAAAGTTCTGTATTGGGAATTACAGAAGTAGGATAAAATTTTATTTCATCTGGTTTGATAAAAGGGTCTGAGTAAATTTTTTCAAAAGTTCATAAATCTTTGCTATAATCTGATTTGTACAATCATGGCATAATGTGGATAGAAAACTTAAATCCATACTGTCTCAATTTGTGAATTCATTTACGAATTTGTTTTACATCATGTCATCTTTTGTTTGCTAGCAAAACATCATCATACATAGATTGAACTCAAATTTCCAATCTAGTAACTCACAATTCACGCCAAAATTTACAATTTACATCAGTAATAAATTCTGGCCTAGTTTCTACGGTCAGTCCTATAATTCTATGATTTGCAGTTTCATTGATTTTGATAGCTTCTTGAATGTTAGAAGAATATCTCATTTTATCTAAATTTAAAATATCGTATGAATATCTTTTTTGATTTTTGTTTTCATCTCAAGATAAATCTAATTTATCACTAGGAAGATCTATTTCCAACTGAGAAAATGTATTACAAGCATCATACAAAGATTTAATAAAATCTATCTTGTAATCTTGGGGATAAACATCCCAAGTTCCTCACAAAACTATCATTTCTATTTTATCTGTCTGATGACCAGTCATAGTCAAAGAAATAAGTCTATTGTATGTTTGTTTGATAGGATCAAATTGATTTAGAAAAGCTCTCATAGCACCAGGCTCAGTACTAATATAACTTTTTGGCATTCAAACTTCATTGGGACAGAAAATACACTGTCATGGACAAAAATATGGTTTTGTCAGAACTTGAACAGCCACAATTCCTGATTCCGAACGAACTCCTCTCTTTTTGAATAAATTTTCTATCTCAATATTTTTGCTAATTTTTTTTTCTTTCAAAAGTTGATGGTATGCACGAATCAATTTTATATTGGTTGGGATGTTTGACAATTTATTTTCTTTAGAAAATTTTCTCTTGATATTTTTAAATTCATCAAGAGTAATTTCTTTTTGGGAATTTAGGTCTATGATTTCCAAAACTAATTTTTGATATTTATTCATCATTTTGATTAAAATCTAAGTTTTGTTATTTTAATTAAGAATGCTTTGTTTTCAAGAAGAAAAAAATTAAACTAAGATCAAACATTTTAAATCCAAAACAAAAGATGAAATTACTTATTAGCTGTTTTCAATGAACTACCACAGCACTAGCAAACGAACTAAAAATTTTAGGATATAAAGTTTTTGATAATTTTTCTAGTGGAGTTTATATTGAAGCTGAAATGGAAGATGTTTATAAAATAAATTTAAACTCCAGAATAGCCAATAAAGTCTATTTAGAATTAAATCATGCTACAATAAAAAATTTTGATCAATTGTTTGATTTTGCATATCAAATAAATTGGAATAACTATATCAAAAAATGACACAAAATTAATGTTTCTATCAATATTTACAACTCTCAAATAAATAGCAACAAATCCACACAAAGTATTGTAAATAAAGCTATTCTAAAAAAACTACTTTGATGAGATTGACAACGAATGTCTGATCCAAAAAAAGAAATAATCAATATTTTGGTCCAAATAATAGATGATAAATGTAGTATTTTTGTTAATACAAGCTGAGAATCTTTACACAATAGATGATACAGAAAAGAAACTGGTGAAGCTCCACTAAAAGAAAACTTAGCTGCCAGCCTAATTAGAATGTGTAATTGGTATTTCAAAACTCCTCTATTAGATCCGATGTGTTGATCTGGAACGATATGTATTGAAGCAGCTATGATAGCCAGAAACATAGCTCCTGGATTAAATAGAAATTTTGCTTTCGAAAATTTTATAGATTTTGACTTAAATAAATTTGAGAATATAAAAAAAGAACTCAAATCTAAAATTTTCAATGGGAATTATCAAATCACATGATATGATATTGATCCAAAAGTTTTAGAATCAGCAAAAAACAACGCAAAAAGAGCTGGGGTTCTAGATACAATTATATTTGAACAAAAAGATCTCAAAGATCTAAAAAAACAAGAAAATTATATCATTTCTAATCCTCCATATGGTAAAAGGTTAAACAACGATGATATGAAATTACTTTATGAAAATCTAATCAAGATATATTGAAAAAAATCTAAAGGTTGCTTTATTTCATCCAATGAGCGAGCCGATCGTATGGTTTGATATGATTTCAAAATCAAAAACCTAAACAACAATGGCGAAATGGTAAAATTATATATCAAAAAATAAAAAACACCACCCATAGATAGCACTGTAAACAGCACCTGAGTGGCAAAAAAGTAGTTACAAGTTTTAGAAAATTGAAAGTTTATCATATACCACCCGGGTGCAATTGGTTAGCTACGCGAACAGCACCCGGGTGGTATATGAACTGAACTACTAACTCACTATCTCATCAACTTGATCATACAAGTCCTGAAAACTTCAATTGTTATCAATCTTGAAATCTGCCTGCAAAACACATTTTGATAAATTTATTTTTGTAGGATCTATACTATCACTATCCCATTCTCTTGCATTGTTAGCAACAAAAGTTTCATAATCCACATTATCTTTTTCACTTCAACGTAACTTAATTCTTTCATACCTAGTTTTTATATCTGCATCTACAGAGATTAACTTAAAATCATCTAATTCCTTGAGTCAATCTACTTCTCATGGAGATCTAATACTTTCTATAATTGCTTTTCATCATTCTGTTTTAGCTTTTTTGTATAATTCTTTTACTATAAAATCTGCTCAATTTTCTCTTTTAAGTTCTCGTCATACTTGGTACATAGTATCTCTATTAACTTCCATTCATCTTTTTTTAATTTCCTCAGTAATATAGCCACTAACAGAATAATGCTTAAATCATTTTTTTTCTATCAAATAGTCTGAAATTGTTCATTTTCCTGCACCAAGTGTTCATGTAATTCAAATAATCATGACTCATTAGTTAAAAGTTAAAAGTAACAAATTACAAGTTATAAAGTTGGTGGTAGTCCCCCTTAGTAAGGGGGATTAAGGGGGATGAAAGCCATCATTTATCACAAAATTCCCCTTCCTCCCTTGCTCGTTACGAAGAACTTCGTAATTAAGGGGGTAAAAACTTTAAGAACTACAGCATGCCTTTGATCAGTCCAAATATTTTGGGAAACAAATATATTGCTACAAGGATTGTATAAATAATTTTAATTAAAACTCCAGATATAAATCACAAAAAAGATCAAAATGCCGATTTTAATGCTTTTTTATTGTCTAGTTTTTGCTTTTTATACTTTTGATAAACTATTTCTCATACATAAGCTCACAAAAAAGGTCATCATAACAATCAAATTAACCCAAATGGTCAAATGACTACTCACATAATAGGCAATATTACAACTCATAGGACTAATCATATTGTACTTCAATTTACTCATCGCTTTGTTCATCACATTTTTTTAGTTCAAATTATTGGTATAACATAATCCATTATCATAAGAAAAACACAAACAACAGCCATAATAATTAGGAATTGTGTAGAAAATGGTTTATTTGCTATTTGTATAAAAATTAAAGACAAATATGCCAAAGGTGGTCATGGCAAAACTGGCAAAAAAATCCCTATAAATCATAGTATTAAAACAGCTATTGAAAGTGTTATTCGTAGTATATCCATTCTAAGAAGTTGTAATGATTAAATTTACAACCTTATAAGATATTCTCAAAATAAATCAATTAAAAAAACATAAACTCTATTGTAAAATTAATATCATAATTCCGTTTTCAAATTGTTAATTTCATTTTTTAATGATGAAACTTGTTCTTCAAACTCCTCCTTAGAAATATAATTTCCAGTTTTTTCTCAAAAATTATTTTCAATAATAATATCAAAATCTTTTAAGTTCTCCCAGCCTTCATAAAATTTCATTCTTTCAGGTGTCATCATTCCTTTTTGTTCAACTTCTTTTATTTTGAGTCTAGTATAAGAAATATTTCCCTTCTCGTCAACATTTGCTTCAACTTCTAGGAAAAGATTAAACATCTGATCAGAAAGTTTTACAATAAATCTGTTATCAGTTTTCCAAAAAATACTATGGAGCTGCCAATAATTTGAGTTATGATAAGTAAAGCTCCAATCAGTATTAAGTCCTTCTAAAGGTGAAAGTTCATCAGTCTTATTGTTTCTAATGTCGTTTTCAATAGTCTGTCTGAAATTTCAATCACCTGGATTAAATTCTAGTGGACAGAAAAAAACATTTTCTTTTTCATCATAAGTAATTCGGTCAGAACAGTTTTGTCCATTATACCAAGTATATCCTCACTTACCTACTCGTTCTGGCATACGAAGATTAGTTCTATAAATAGGGTTTGTAATATTAAATTTCCAATCGTTTGGAATATAAAGATCCACGGAATAGTTCATTCTCGCTAATGGTACAATCGCAGCAAAAAGTTTATTATTTTTATAGAAAATAGTTAGTATTCCATCTTTAATTTCAAATACTGGATCAGAAAGATTTTCTATTATTCTTCCAAATGTGGTATTGTCTTTGGCTAAAATATTATAGGAGAAAACAGCCTTAATATTATTTCATTCGTAAGGAATGTAATTTATAAGTTTATTTTCTTTTATAAGTTCACCAAATACTATTTGAAGGTCGGGGTTAAAATATGCTACATTAATAATTAATGGTTGTTTATTCTCAGGAAGCGGAATAATAAGTTCCTTGGTAAAAATCTCTTCTTGACCATTATATAAGGTGTGAAGAACTTGAATTCCTGTAATTCAAACAACAATTACTGCTAAAATTCAGCTTACAATCGCCGTAATCAAACTCGCAGGATTCATCAGTTTTTTCTTGAATAAAGCTCAGATACTTCCTAGTAAAAGTAATAAAGCTGAAAGAAAACCAAAGGCAACTCCCAACGAAGTGATTGTTGGGAAAATTGAGGTCATTTCTACATTATTCCAAACATAACCAGTTTGTAAATAATAAAAGAAGATTCCAAGCATTATGAGTATAAAGATCAAGAATATACTTCGGAGTACTAAAAATCCAATTTTTACAAAATTCCAAAAAGGTCAAAAAAGTTTTTTAGCTCGTTTTAAGAATGTAGGAATTGCAGTACAAAAAAATCGTTTCACAGTTTTGAAGCAGAATTTGATACTATTGCTAACAATAAGTCTCAGATCCCAAATCTGATTCAAAAAATACTTCAAAATTGATTTTTCTTCATAATCTTTTTCTTTTCTTGGAAAAATTAATGCCAAAAGGAAATATCAAAATCGTCCAAGAATAAGTATATTTCCCATTCCACCCATAAAAAATACTCGATTTGCAAAAAGAAATAACACCCTCCACACTCGAACATTTCGTCCGCTTACTTGTGCAAACATTCCGCATATTCCGAGGAGAATAGCACTTTCTTGTGGCCTATTTCGTTGATTTTTTTGCAATTTCTCATAAAAGTATTCAGATTTTTCTTTTTTTGTTTTTTCATTTCATAAATTTTCAAAATCTGATTCTTCACCAAAAATTTCTTCAGGCTCACCAAGTTTATTCACAATCTGAACCGCTATTTTTTGAGTAATTCAATGTTTTTCTTTTTCTGTTAATTGATCAGATAATCTTTGAATAATATCTTGGTGTAAATCAGGGTCAATTTGATTTTTTTTCACAAAAGAATTAATTCTTTCTACATAATCACTAAGAAACTTAAACACATCGATTTCTAGTTGGAATTTCTTTTCATTAAGATTAAGAGTTTTCATAAGATTAAAATAAAAATATAAAAAAAGGTTTTTATAAGTTTTGAACTCAAAGAATAGCAGCATTAAGCTGATCTCGTGTAGATTCCATTTTTTTGAGAACCTCTTTCCCAGATGAAGTAAGTTTATAATATTTCCTAGGAGGTCAGCTCTTGGACTCTACCCAATAATACCGCAAAAGCTGGTCTTTCTTTAAGCGAGATAAAAGTGGATACAAGGTCCCTTCCACGATCAGAAGATCGTATTTTTGCAATTCAGTAATAATATCCGATGCATACACCTCCCCTTTGCTAATAATCAGTAATATGAGATATTCCAAAATTCCTTTTCTCATTTGAATAGAAATATTGTTTGTATCATACATTATTAATTTTTTAAAATTAAATTTTAATAGACTACTTTGTATTACAAAGTACTATATAATTATTTTATATTACAATTCAATAGTTTTTTATTTTTCAAAAAACACCAGGCACAAAGCTGATGTTTTCATAACATTTAGTCAAAAAAATTATCAAACACTATTTTCCATTTCAATATCAATTAAAGTATTCAATTCTCAAGCATATTCCAATGGAAGTTTTTTTGTTATTTGAGAAAAAAATCAACTTACTATCATACTTGTAGCTTTGTCCAGTTCTATCCCACGAGAAGTAAGATAAAACAATTTAGTTTGATCTATTTTTCAAGTACTTGCTTCATGGGCAATACTTGTATTTCAGTTATTATCTCTAATAGTTGGAATTGTGACACTAACAGACTCATCATCCAAAAGTAAAGCATCACATTGAGTATTACTAGTAGTATTTTCAGCAGTTTTTGCTATAGATACCAATCATCTGTAAGTAGAAATACCACCAGCTTTTGAAATAGACTTAGAAATAATATTGGAAGAAGTGTTTTTTCAAATATGAATAACTTTTGATCAAATATCTTGATTTTGTCATTTAGAAGCAAGAACTATTCAAAGCATCTCTGTTTTACTATTATCTCATTTCAAAATACTACAAGGGTAAAGCATCGTGGTTTGAGATCATAAATTTCCACTAACCCACTCCATATAAGAATTTTCCTCGACCAAAGCCCTTTTAGTATTTAAATTGTAAGTATTACTAGACCAATTTTCTACTGATGCATACTTCATTTTAGAATTTTTTCCAACAAAAATCTCAACCAAGCCAGCATGTATAGAGCTTTTATCATACTTTGGAGCAGAGCATCATTCTATGTAATTGCATTCTGCATCATCATCTACAACAATAAGTGTATGTTCAAATTGTCATCACGCATAAGTATTCATACGAAAATATGCCTGCAAAGGCTCATCCGCTTTCACTCATTTTGGAATATAAATAAATGTTCCCCCACTCCATACAGCTCCATGTAAAGCAGCAAATTTATGATCTGTAGGAGGGACCAGTTTCATAAAATATTTTTTTACCAAATCTGGATAAAGTTGTAAAGCCGTCGGCATATCCTCAAAAATCACTCAAACTTTTGCTCGTTTTTCTTTGATCTTATGATAAAAATTTACGCTATCCATCTGTCATCAAGCTCAAGCTAGGTATTTTTTTTCAGCCTCTGGAATTCCAAGTCTATCAAATTTATCTTTAATCTCTTGAGGGACATCCTCCCAATTAGTAGCATATCATGCATTATCTAAACTTGGTCTAGCATATCGAACCAATGAATGAGAATCTAAGCCCCCCTTATCAAGGGGAGCAGATTTATCTATCAAAGGGACTAACTCACTCAAATCCGGTCACCGCTTTGGCATTGGCATATTATTGTATGTTTCCAATGATTTTAATCTGAGTTCCAGCATCCATTCAGGTTCTTTTTGATCAGCAGAAATTTTTCTCACAGTATCTTCTGTCAGTCATGTTAGATAAACATCATATTTTATATTATTTGGTGTTTCCAAAGTCTGTCTTAAGTTCACAATTTATATATTGAAAGTTAAAAAATGATTTGTAGATTGTAAACAGTAAATCCAATTCATATGCATAAAATATCATTTTAATTATTAAGTAGTTTAACAACAAAATAAATCAATATAATGTATAGCACCCACCACAAAATCTTCTGGTTTTTGCTCAATCCAATTTATTAAATCTTGTTTGCTAATTCGCATAATTTTTTCTACTTCTTCTTTTTGTATTTCAAATTCTTCTATTTTTTTATCACTTTTGGCTATAAATCGTTGACGAAAATACTTTCTATCATTATTTTCTTTTGCATGCACAAATTCTTTTACTCCAATTTCATAGTCCTTGAGTTCTAATCAAATTTCTTCTTGTGACTCTTTTAATATGTTGCTTTCATAGGTTTCTCATTTTTCCACAGTTCAGGCAGCAGCTGGTCATCGTTTTCATCATTGATTTTTTTTGGAATAAGCTCTTTGAGCTATAAGTACTTCTCAACAAGAATTTTCCAACCACAATCCAGATATTCTATAAATATCTTTTCAATGTTCCAAAGTTCATCTTTTTTTGTATCATAATATGTTATCATTTTCATCAACCATAGTTATTAATCCCTTATCCATCATATATACAATATAAAATCTAAAAGAATACTTATTTTTCAAATCATTCTTTTTTTATCTTTTCTATTAGTTTCTTATCTCATCTATTTTTGATCTCTCAATTATTCAATATTATCACCTCATCTATATCTATGTTTTGAATTATCTCAAAATGATGAGTAATAAATACAAAACAATTTTCTTGATTATTCAACTCCCCTATCATCTTGGTAATAGATTTGAAAGCATCAACATCCAATCAACTATCTATTTCATCCAAAAAAATATATTTTGGTTTGAGTAATTTAATTTGTAATATTTCAATTTTTCTCTTTTCTCATCAACTAAAACCAACATTCAAATCCCTTCGTAAAAATTCTTTATCCAATCATACCTCTTGAATTAACGGAATGATAATATCCTTAAATTTCAAAAATGTCGCATTTTCTCAGCCATGAGTATTATAAATATTTCTCAAAAACTCAAAAAGTTTTACCCCCTCTATTTCTGGAATTTGTTGAAAAGCCAAAAATATTCAAAGTTTTGCTCTTTTATCTGGCGACATTTCTAAAATATCAAATTTATCTATTTTCAAACTTCAAGCTTCAATTTTGTAGTTTGGATGTCACATAATTGTGAGAGCCAAGGTAGATTTTCCGCTTCCATTCTTTCACAAAATACAATAATTTTTTCACAATTCAAAATTTATATCAATTTTCTTTAATATTTCTTTCTCTCCAACACTTACATTTAAATTCTTTATTTCAAGCATTTTTTCTTCTTAGATAAAATACAATATCTCATTATATACAAAAGATAGAGAAAAAATCAAACTAAATCATAGAAAAAATCTTAAACTATTCTCTTTGTGTTCTAAATTCAATATTTCTAAAAAAACTTGTTTTATTCCAAATATTAAATATAAGATAATATCTATATTTTACTTTATAATTGCACAATTTTGAATGTAGTATTAGTCTGAGCATGATGAACTTGAATGAGTGGGATAGCATGAATCTTGCACAATTTATGATATTGAGAAGAAATAATTTGTTTAGATTCTACAGAAAGTGAATTAACAAAAAAACTAAAGGAATTTTGATTAAAAGTAATAATATGAGAAAACAAATATATCCCCAAAATCACAGATCATATAATATATTCTGAAGCTTGTGTGAATTCTAGTGAAGTGATACAAGCAAAATCATACAAAAGAAAAGCTAAAGAACAAAGATTCATATGAAATTATTTTGATTTTTTATGAGAAATTTCAAAATATTTTACTACAATTGGTATTACAGGAACAAATGGAAAAAGTACAACAAGCGCCATGTTATTGACCACAGCAAAAAACCATTTAGATAAACTATGAATTGGTATATTGTGAGCTCTGGTTCCAGAATTAGATAACAACAATTATTATATAAATCCAAACATAAAAACAGAAATCAAAAATATTTTTGATTATATTTTTACATGAAAATGACTAAATTATTCTTTAATCAAAAAGAATTTTTTTATATTAGAGGCTTGTGAGTACAAAAGACATTTTCTAAAAATTGACTTAGATCGATGAGCTATCACAAACATAGAATTAGATCACACTGATTATTACAAAAATTTAGACGACTATAATTCTGCTTTCCAAAGCTTTGTAGATAAAACAAAAAATAAAGTTTTTACAACAAGCAATCTTGATATAAAAAGTATAGAACAAATAAAAACAAATAATTTTGACTTCAAATATTTACTTGCTAAGCACAATCAAGAAAATTGAACTTTAGTTTTTGAACTAATTAAACAGCTAAATTCAAAAGTTAATACAAGAAAACTAAAAAAAACTATTGAAAATTTTAAATGACTACGAAGAAGATTAGAGCTATTGGAAACCACAAAAAACGGCTCTTTATTGTTCTCAGATTATGGACATATGGCTAGTTCAATCAATTTATGATACCATGCTGTCAAAGAAAAGTATCCAAACAAAAAAATCACAGCAATTTTCCAACCCCACCAAATAAATAGAATTTTAAGAGAGTGGAATGAGTTTTCAAAAGCTTTAAGATTATTTGATAATGTTTTTATTTATGATATTTATGCTGCTAGAGAAGATCTAGTAGAACAGTTAGAAAATTTCAAACATTTAAAAATAAAAAATATAAACAAGATAAGCGAGCTTTGAGATATTTTTGCTAAAAATTGTAATTGAAAATACACAGAAAACATAGAGGAGATAAAAAAAACAATTAATAACGGTAATAAAAGCGATGTCTTTATTGTTTTTTCTGCATGAAATATTGATTTTTTATTAAGAAACAAAAAAGCGTAAAGAATGTCTATTTAGAAAAAATCAAATTGATTTTTTCTCAAAAAATCTTATGTTAGACAATAGAATTATTTATTAAATAATTTTTATAAATGAAAACAAAAGTTAGTCTTATACTTGGAATATTGATCATAAGTATACTAATTCCTGCCTGCACAACCAACAAAACAAAAGACAACAATGTCTGATTAGCCAACCCAGCATCTGTATATTGCGAAGAAAACTGATGAGTTTTAGAATTAGTTTTTGAATCTGGCGAAATGATATGAATTTGTAATTTCCCAGATTGAAGTAGATGTGAAGAGCGAGCATATTATCGTGGAGAATGTATAAATGAAATTAAAAGCGAAAAATTAGATATAGAACAAACAGATAATAAAACATGAAATGAAGAAATAGAAAATAGTGAAATAAATATCAACAATATTGAAACAATTACTAATGAAACAAATGATGTTAATTCAGATGAAAGTGATGTAAATAAAGAGAATGAACAAAATGAGAATGAAAAAGCGGATATCAATTCAGATAAAAACAATACTTGAAAGCAAAAAGTAGATATAGACAAATTGCTGGAAAAGTGTAATCCAGGACAAACATGATTGACAGAATGAGATATTGAATGTATGGAAGATATTATAAATCACTATTTACCTCAATAATATAAGGAAAATGAAAACTTTTTTTGAAATACTAAAATGATTTTTCTTTTTTTTAACTATTATAGTTGGAATATTTTTTCTTAGATGACAAATTTTGTTATCTCCAAATCTTTATGAAATTATAAAAATTTTTATCATGCCAGCATATCTTATGTTTTGTGGTGTGATGATATGATACCTTGTTGCCCATATTCGGTCTAAAAATGAAAATTCAACTAAAATCTATACAAAATCTTTTATTATTGGAGTTATTATAGGGATTCTTTTATCAATCACTTACATATTTATTTAAAAAATGAAGAAAAAACTATTTGTCACAATCATATTTGCCTGAATTTTAATAAGTTGATGTTCAAATAAAAGCAATTTTCAATTTGAGTTTGATAATTTTTATTGATATTTTTTTACAGAAAATAATTTTGTGTCAGACATAAATTTAGATTGATTTTGATATAATATATTAAAAAATGACATATTAAAAATATATAAAAAATCGTCTTCTTCATGATATACAGACAATATAGTTATTGTAAAAAAACAATCTCAACAAGAATTAAATGATTTTGTAAATGAAACAGTCAAAAAAACCAAAATAGAATGATACAAAATAGAGTCAACAAAATCAATAAGCATCAATTGTTTATGAAATAAAATAGACTGAAAATCTATAAATTCAAAGATTGCATGAAACCTAAATACAACTTATTTTTCTCATTCTTTTTTTAAACATAATGACAATATATACATTATATCTTATTCTACACAGGATGAAAAAGAAAGAAAAACATTTTCATCTGATGTAAAAAACATAAAGTGTAAAAAATAATATTTTATAAAAAAAAACCTTCCTATGACAAATATAACTTATAAATTTTACTACTGGGCATCTATAGCCAAAATAATACTATGATTATTTATTGTTTTTATCACCTACACATCTATAAATGTTTATGAAGATCCAGCAATAGCTGTTAGCTTAGGATTTATTTGAATATTTATTTGAATACGATGAATCAGTTTTTATTTATTTTTACGAGGACAAAAGTTATTTCGTAAAACAGAAAATATCCGCATGCTAAAAGATAGTTATAAATTGTCATTATTATTTGGAATATATATTGTCATAAATATACTTTTGTTAATGCTTTGAGGATGGAATAAATTTCGATGAATTTTGTTGTTGGGATGATTTATTTTAATACAAATTTTATTATTAGAAAGTAAATACGAAACAAACGATGAAAAATAAAATTATAGACTGTCTAAAAACTGTTTACGATCCTGAATTCCCAATGGTGGACCTATATACTTTAGGTTTATTTTATGATATAAAAATAAATAAAGACGATAAAGTTATTTATTTGTTGATGACTTATACTACACCATCTTGTCCAATGTGAGAAATGTTGCAACAGTTGTGTAAAAATGCTATCAATGAAAAATTTCCTGATTTTGTAATAGAAATAGAAATTACCTTTGATCCCATGCGAAAAACTTCATTTATAAAAGATGAGGATCTACAAAAACTATTCCAAATATAAAAAATTTATTTCCTAACCATTTACAATTTTGAAACAAAAAAACAAAATCTGGATTACTATCCTAGTGTTAATTTTTATTTGAATAGTTGTTTTCTTTATCTGCCCTTTCAAAATAAATGCTCCAGTCAATTCTCCAACAAATGATGCTGTGATAACTTACAACGAAAAAAGCCGACAAACAATGATCCCATCAGATTGTACATTCTTTTTTGATTGATGTAATAACTGTGCCAGACAAAAAAATTGAGAAATCGCTTGTCATGAGCTCTACTGTGAAACTTATAAAAAACCCGTTTGTAAAGATGATGAGTTTTCTAGATCAGAACAAGAAGACGAAAACATTAATTGTGAATAAGCAGAATGCGTTAAAAATATTTCACGAGAAAAAGCAAAAAATCTGATCTTTGAAGGAAAAGTAAAAAACATTTTTCAAGCACATAGTCTTGTAGTAGAATTAACGACCGATAAGGAAAGTAGATGTAAATAAGGATAATTACAGCCGTAAAGGTATAGGGGAGGTCTTTAAATATGCAGTCAAATTCTCCAAATTAGATATTCCTCAGCTTTCGGAAGTAATGGAGATTCAACAAATTAAAAAATACCGTTTTTTTTCTACATACGGCATTTTTAGAGGTTGGAAGATAGAAAAGACTGAAAGATTAGATAATGCAATGTTTTTACAAAAAACTTTTAATTATTATAATTGAGAATTTAATGAAAAGTAATTGTTTTTGTTTTAATAATATATACATTGAAAGTAAATTATATTTATGTTTGAAAGTTATTTATGAACAAAGAATATTTAGAAAAATTACTTATTTCTTTACTATCTTTGTATTTGGCAGGTTGTGCTTCATACATACTTTTCTGATTTTGGACAACATACGATATAATACAAAGTTCTTTCTTAAAAATATTATTTACAATAGTTGGATTTATTGTCATACCTTTACTATTTTTGTTTTTAAAAGAACGATTTGAGAAATCTGTTAAAGATTGGTGAAAAGTACAATTGATGTGGAATGTGTTAATATTCGTGTTTATTATATGTTTTACTCTATCATTGATGATAAAATGAGTTCTCTAATTAAGTTTATAAAAAAAATAAATCCATTATACATATTTTATGTAATTATAATTTTATTTATTTTAATAATATGGATTTTCTTTTTGCCTAAAAAAATAATTGAAAAGACTCCATATATCGAAGAAAAAACACAACTTATTTCAGGTAATGAAAATGTTACATCTAATGAGTTGGAATTTAAAGACAATGTTTTAGATATTGATAAATCAACTTGTGAATTTTCAGACTTATGAGGTTTTAAATATATAGATTTATATTCAGGAGAAGTAAGAAATCCTGAAGCTCCTTATTCAGCATATACAAAAAGATTGAAAGTAAGTGGTTGATTTCAGGATGTTTATGTATGCATAATAACTAATGTTGATGAAGATGTTATGCTTACTGGTACTACTTATTATTTATGGGTTATTTTTGGGAATGAAGAATATGGTTGAGTTGCTCAAGTAGGTAAGTTGTATAATTGAAATTATTACGATTATAATACATCAACTAAATACTCTCAGAGTGAATTAGATTGAAGAATGTATTGAGAAGAACTAAAGAAAAAAGATAAATCATATTGGTTAGATTTAAAAGAAGGTTTTTTTGTTGCGGATAATGATACTCAAGTAAGACTAATTAAGCCAATAATAAAATTAAATTCAGGACAGCCTTATATAAATATATGATGAAATTTAAGTAATTGAACAAATTGAATAATCAAAAAGTTTAGAATATTTTATAAAGGAGGAAGTATTGTTGAAGATAGTTAAAACTAAATACTCTCAATTTCTTTTACTAATTTCTCTTTTTCACTAGGGATTTTGGCTTCAAAAGTGATTCTATATTCAAAATCCTTGTTTATTTCTTTGAAAGCTCTAAATCACAGCTCTTTTGCAAACACATCATTAGAGATTTTTGTATCTCACTTTTTGTAATATTCTTGTGCTTTTTTGTAGTCTTCCCTTTTGTCGCTTCCTTTAACTTCAATTACTAAATATCTCTTTCATCATCATTTTTTTTCTATTTCTACAAGAAAATCAGGGAAGTATTTCTTTATTTTCTTTTCGTTCTCTTCGTATATTTCATATTGGAAGAAGAAATCTGTATAGTTCTCGCTTCCAGTTCATCAGGTAAAATAAATGTCTTTTACTTCTTCGTCCTTATCCAAAGTGCTATGGATATATTTAAACAATTCTAATTCATCCGTACTATCAAAATTATATGGGTTTATATGAAATCAAAGTCTATTTTCTTCAATATCCCTTTTATAACATACCAAAGAAAGATTGTCTTTGTCTACCTCAAAAGTGAATGAATTGCTATCTATTTTGATAAGTTTCAGCTCTTCTTCTATTGTTTCAGTCTTTTCTTCATAATTATAGTAGTTTTTACAGATTTCATCTATAATAAATCATAGTTTTTGATTGTCTTCACTTATTATTTTTTCTAATTTATCTTTGCTATGTCAGGTATTTTTTAATATTTCTTTGATTGATGAAAAATCTATGTGAGTGTTTTTGTATATACTCCAAAGTATTTCATAGTAATTGATTGGTTTATTGAGTAATTCTTTATCTATTGTTTTAATTCATTTGTCATCGTAAGAAGTTCATAGTTCTTTGATGTGCATATAAATTTCTTGCGGTTTGTATTTATTGAAATCTATAGTAAACTTTGAAAAATCTTTTTGTTGTGAAACTATTATGGATTTGATAATCTTTTTGACCCAAATACTCTTTCTTTTCTCTATAGTACATTCAATTGGTTGTCTATTTTTGTTTATTTTCATTATTCCTTCAATATCTATTCCGAAGTTTAGTTTTAGTTCTTTATCTAAGACATTGTAATTTTGTTTAGATAAGAATATGGTTGCCTTTTTATCATTTTTTCCAATAGCTCTCAAACATCTTGCAGTAGATTGTAAAGTAAATATTTGAGGTGGTTTTTTATAAAGAGCTGTAGCAAAAAGAGATTTACAATTTCGTCCTTCAGTCCCTTTGTTTACAAGTAATATAAACTGTTTTTCGCTCTTTTCTGTATCCAAAAGTTTAAATTCTTGTAGTTCTTCATTTGATACTTCAGAATGATTTTCAGTTATTTTTTTAATAGATATGTTTAATTCTCTAAAAATTGATTTTTCTAATTTATTTCTTACTTCTTTGAGTTCTGCTATGTTTGCTGTATATATAGCAATCTTTGGGAGTTTCCCATCAACTCTTTCTTCGGCATATTTTTTCCAAAATTCAGATATTACAAGTTTGAGAAAATCATCACTTTTAACATCTCCAAACTCTATGATGTCAGCTTCTTTTAGTATTCCGTGTTCTATTCATTCTTTTAATCCATAGTAATATACTACATTTGGAATCATCTCTCCATCAATATAAGGAGTTCAGGTCATATTTACACAATTTACAAGAGCTTTGTTTTCGTGTATTCTATTGATAGTCTCTTTGGTTTTTTTAAGTTCTCATTCCAAATTTGTCCCAAAGCTATGGTGGGCTTCATCTATAAAAATACTCAAATTACTAAGTCTTTTGATTGCCAATAGTCTTTGATTCTCTATTTGATGACTTTCTCTTTCTTTTTCATCTCTAAGTAAAACATTCTTTAGATTATCTTTATTCCCTTTCCTTGTTTTGATAATTATCTTTTGTGAGTTAGTCACGATTATATTATATATGCTCCCATCTGAAACAGATATTGTATGTTTTAAATCTTCCAAATAGTGATATTTGATTTGCAAAAGTGCATTATGATATTCAGGGGGTATTACATTATTAAAATCAAAAGCTTTTATCTCTTTCAAAGATTCAATAATCGTTTTATCAGGAGCAAAGACTAAGAAATTTTTTGCAAAGATACTTTCCTCAGGATAATAATAAGATAATACAATGTCATAGAGCATAAAAACGGTCATCAATACTGTTTTACCTGTTCCCATAGTAAGAGCATAGACTTGGTTTGTATAGTCATCATTTCCAAAGGTTTTCTGTATTTTTTCTTTATATATTGTTTGTCTTTCTTCATCAGTCATATCAATGAGTTCGTCCTTTTCTTTTTCAGAAAAATCTAATGATTGTCTAAGGGTTTTTTGGTCAAAAAGAGATAAACAAACATCTGATAAAGGTTTGTTTTTTTGTATTTCTTTGAGAAAAATATATGTCTCCAAAGCTTCCTTTTGTGGCTTTCTAAGGAAATTTACTTTATTGATATATTTTAAAATATTCAGAGTTTCAGGATAAACTCCAATATATTCTTTTTCTTTCCATTCATTGATTTGTTGTTGAAGTGAATTAACAAAAGATTGCATATGTTGAATATGAAAAATAAATTACTTAACTACTACATCATAAGTTTCAAAAAGTTCCTCTCCCAATATATCAATAATTTTAATAGCAACTGTTTGATTTCATTTTGTTGTATATGCCCATTCATATTCTCATTTTACTACTTCTTTTTTTCACGGATTATCTATAATCTCAGCATTGAATAGTTTTCAGTCATAGTCCACATCTATTGCAACACTATCTATTATTTGTTTATAGTCTTCAATAATTACTTTCTCAGATTTATTTTTATTTTCTAATTCTAGTTTTTTCATCAAAACAGGACTTATAAAATCCTTTATAGAAATTTTTAATTGATTTTTATCTATAGAAACACCAGTCTCCACCGTTGGCTTTTCTTTGAAAATAAGCCCTTCTTTTTCAATGAGTATATCTTTTACCTTTATGATACAATTCGTTGTATTATGCTTTTTTATAAATACCTCTATATCCAATTCTTTTCCGCTACAAATAAGCTCTATATCGTAATATTTGAGTGGGCTATTTGTATAAATATATTCTTCTTGTTGTTCTTGGATATGTTTAATAACTTCTTCTACATCTTTTTTGGATAATATTCTATTGGGGTCTATAATTTTAACATAAGATGAAGACATTTTACCATCAAAATATCATCTCACGGCTTCTACTCAATAGCTTTCCATTAGAATTGATTTGTATGTTTGGATTCCTTCATCTTTATTTTTGAAAAGATTATATTCGTTTACATTGTAGACTTTGAATGCAAGTGGGGTATTTATTTTCTCATCAGAAAAAAGATTAGAATCTGACTTTAGATTATCCTCTTGCCCTTCAATTATATTAGTTAGTCTTTTAATAGTTGTATTGATTGCTCCTGTATTTATATCACAACCTATCCATCTTCTTCCTAGCTTTTGAGCTACTGCACAAGTTGTTCCACTTCCCATAAAACAATCCATAACTATATCTGAAGGATTGCTACTTGCTTTTATTATTCTTTCTAATAGGGCTTCAGGCTTTTGGGTCGGATAAGCAGAATATTCATTACTCATATTAAAAACTTGTGATATATCCCAAACATCTCTACATAAAAGTTTTGATTTAAATATTCCAGTAGGTATTCAATCTTTATTAAGAATTTCTTCAATTGTTGCCCCTCAATCACTTTGCATTGATGGTTTAAATGGATATATTCTTTCTTCATATTGAGCATTAAATATGAAATCTTTTGTTTTTCAATATACAAGTAATGTATCGTGTTTACGATTCCAATAAGATTCAACTCTCATACCTGTATGATAGCCCCAAACAACCTCATTTATAAAATTTTCTTCACCAAAAACTTCATCCATTAAACATCTTAAATGATGGCTTTTATGATAATCACAGTGTAAATAAATACTTCCATTATCAGACAAAAGTTCTCTTAACAAAAGAAGTCTTTCATACATAAATTGTAGGTATTCATCTTTTCATCGTATATCAGAATATTGCTTTTCTTCAAATAGATTTTGTTCTAATCCTTTTATTTTTTGTCCTTTAAATTGAATATTTTTTACATAATCTGCCTTGCTATCAAAAGGAGGGTCTATGTAAATTAGATTTATTTTTCCTCTATATTCTTTTAAAAGATGGCTTAGTACCTGAAAATTATCTCCCCAAAAGATTTTATTGAAATCAATACTTTCTTTATCTCCATAGACCTCTTTTTCTTGTGCAGGATAGTACTCAATATTGAGTTGAGCTGTTTTCCCTTCCCAGTAAAGCATTGGACGACCTTTGGCTTTGATAATGTTCTTTTCCGTCATAACAAAAAAATGGTAGGATAAAGCTAACCTGACCATCGTATATATCGTTCTTAGAATAAGGGGACGACTTACGATACCTTCAGGTTGCTTAGACCAACACACCGTCCCTATAAGAGAGCAAATGCGTGAAAATACCGCAAACCGCCCTCTTTTTCTTATAAGGGTTTTCAACGTGTTAGTTTAAGTTTCTTCACTTATATTTTTTAGAACCGCAAAAACAACTAAAAATAGCTTTATTTTTTTACATTTTTGAGTATATTCTGAATGATTTATTTCGTAAAAACTGTATTATGAAGAAATGAGAGAAAATAGAGCAAAAGAAAAGAAATGAGTATAATCTAATATTGAATAATGATGTAAATATTATCACTTCTACAAAGAATCTTTGCAAAATGATAGAGGTAAGAATAGACAAGGAAAGTGATGAGGTTTTTAAGGTCGTCCAAGAATGTGGAAAACCTTGTAAAAACATCACTCTCATTACAGAATAAAATTGTATAATAACTATAAGCTATATTTAGACCCTAAAAACTTTCATGCTTTTTTTGAACATATCTAGCGATCAAGTAAACATAGAGATTCAAAACAAAAAACTCAGATTAGATCGTGATAAAATAGAAAACAAAATTTGACCAACTCTAGTAAAATTATATAGAAAGTATAATTTTAGTAAAATTTTTTTATTAAATTGACCTGGGTGATTTACCAATTTAAGAGTATGAACTTTAGCTGTTAATTTACTAAACACTCTAGAATGATGAAGTATTGATATTTACTCAATAAGTAAAATAGATTTTTTTAATTATTTTGTCAATCAAAACATTCTTCCAAACAAATGAATAATATATATATGACAAAAAAAAAATATCCGATTATATGATTTTGAAAAACAGAAATATAAAACCATAAAAATAAACGAAATAGATAACAAAGAAAATCTTTTTTTTGATTTAGTATATGAAAAAACATATTTTGATATAGAAACAGTCGATATATTGTCCAAGAATAATAGTGTAATTTTGAAATATAAATGAAATAATTTTGAAGTTAGCTTGGAAAAATTAAACATCAAAACTCAAAAAATGGTAGAAGCAAACTATTTTATTCAACCAATTATCTGAAAACAATGACAATAAAAACTCAAAATGTTTTAGGGATAGATCGATGAAGCAAATATATTTGACTAGCCTATGGTATAATATGACAAAGTGTTTTTTTTCCAATTTGATATTTATTAAATGATCAAATGATTTATTTTAACATTGCTGATATAATTCAAAGACAATATATCAAAAAAATTGTAATTTGACGACCTAGCAAACAAAAAAACATACAAGAACAAATAGACAAATTTATTAAAAATCTAGAATATATTATAGACAAAAAAAATATTACGATAGAAAAAATTGAGGAAGATTATACAAGTGTACAGTCTGGAGAAATAGTTTCCAATTTCAAAAAAAATGTAGCTGAAGACAGTGTAAGTGCTATGATTATATTAGAAAGACGACATAAACAAAATCAAAAATAATTCTTAAAATCAATACATTGCCACACGGTTATAATCCCACACAAAAACCATACAATAAATAACATATTCAACAGAAGGTGGTTTTATTTTTCAATATATAATAATACTATAAATCCGAATTCAAAACCATAAAATATTGTAAACATATTTTTTATAATCATCTTTTTGCTAACAATTTTACAAGATCAAAATTAAAACAACAATCTTGTTTTTAAAGTTTAGAAAAAATTTGCTAGCTAGCATCTCAAGTAACTGTATTTACAGTTACCGTATCTCCTTCATTTTTGTGTAGAGGAACTTGTATTTCCAAACCAGTTTCAATTGTTGCTGGTTTTGTACCTGATTGTGCTCTATTTCATTTTATGCCAGGAACAGTAGAAACGATAGTATAATTGATTGTAGTCGGCAAAATCACGCCTAAAACTTCTCAATTAAATATCATAAGATATACATCTAAATTTTCTTTTAAGTAATCCGTAACATCATCAATTTTTTCTTTCTGCAAATCATACATTTCTCAAGTATCATTTTCCATAAAGGTATAAGAATCTCATGCAGAATATAAAAACACAGCTGTATTTGTCTGAACTTCTGCTTGTTCTAATGTGGTTCATGCATTGTAAGTAAAAACATTTGTCTTTCAATTTACTATATCTTTTACCTTAAATGTATCTGTCGCTCCTCCCCTACCCATATGTGTGTGAGACATATCTATTACTCTAAAAAGTTTGCCATCTATTTGCAAGATCATTCCCTTTTTCACTTTTGATGTATCTATTTTTACCATTACAAAAAATAAGAAAATAAATTTAATTACAAGATAATGATTTCCTTGAAAATAGCAAGTAAAAGGAAGTTTTGATATTTTTTTTTAAAAATTATTTTAGCTTGAAATCCAAGCTTTTACATCTCAAATAATATTTTTTTTAACTCACATCACCTCTAAATTTAAGCTCGACTCTTGTTCTTTATCTCAATATTTTTGTATCAAAAATTTTATTTTATCTCATTTTTTTGGAAATCTTTCCAAATAACTCATAATAAAATATCATATAGTTTCTCATGAAAAAGCAGACTCTTCTAATTCTATATCATCAAAATCTAAGTCAAACCTTTCCAAAACTTCTTCAACTCTTACTTCAGATTGAAACAAGTATGAACCATTATCGTCTGCCCTAATTGGCTCAATATCATTGTCTGTTTCATCCCAGATTTCACCAAAAACTTCCTCCACAACATCCTCAAGGGAAACTAATCAAGCCACTCATCCATATTCATCTATAACTATAGCAATATGTTTGCGAGTTTTTTTGAAAACATCCAACAAAGAGTGTATTGGTTTTGTTAGAGGAACTTTTATCAAAGTACTTAAGTCTAATTCATAAAGTTTTTTTTCTCCAAATCATTTTCTTTGCATCTTAAATAATTCTTTGAGAGTTACCACTCGTTCTGAATAATCAACATTTCATTTATAAACCAATATACGAGTATGAGAAAACTTCAACAATTTTTCTATTGCTTTATTAACTGATAAATCACAAGAAATAGCATCTATTTTGACCCTAGGAGTCATAACCTCCTCACAAGTTATTTCATAAAAATCCAACATGTTTTTTATTTTTTCATGTTCTCATTTTTCCAAAACTCACAATTCTTTTCACATATCTATAAAAGCTTCAATTTCTTCATCAGTCATAGGTTGTTCTGTTTTGGTTTTTTGAAGTTTTTTCATCAAAAATTCTATTCAAACAATTATAGGGTATAAAATTATTTGTAATAAAACATAAATTTTGGAAACAGACAAAGATATTTTATCTGTATAACGAGTAGCAAAGGTTTTTGGAAAAATTTCTCAAAACAAAAGTAATAACAAGGTGACAACTCAAGTCGAAATTCAAATAGCTGTACTTTGAGCAAGTCACAAAGCATTTGCCATGTTTAATGCTATAGTTGTTGCTAAAGATGCTGTAAAAACATTTACCAAATTATTTCCAACCAATAATGTGATAAGTAATCTATCTTTGTTGGATCTAAGTTTTTTTAATTCAATAGCTCAAAATTTTTTTTGTTTTATAAATGCATCTATTTTATGTTCTGGGATAGACATAAAAGCTGTTTCACTAGATGAAAAAAATGCTGACAAAAAGAACAAAACTAAGAAAATTAATATTAAGACGGGGTCCATGTAGGTAATTCCAAATGACGAATTAAAATTTTGTATTGAAAACATTCTAATGTTTCATATAAGCTTTTCAAGACAATTTACTTTCTGTCTACAAAGCATAATATAAAATCCAGAATTTGCAGTTTGCAACTATCAACCATTTCTTCATTTTATTTTGAACAAAGCAAACTTTGTGAATTTAATAAATTTTTAACTTTATAAACTTTTTACTCAATGTTAATTGCTGTAGATAAACCACAATGAATAAGTAGTTTTGACATAATTCGTGCTTTAAAAAGAGAACTAGGAGAAAAAAAAATTTGACATAGTGGCACATTAGATCCTATGGCTACTGGACTACTTTTGATATGAACAAATAAGGACACAAAACATTTACATGAATTAATTGGGTTAGACAAAAAATATATCAGCACAATAGATTTTTCAAAAAAGTCAGACACACGGGACTTGGATTATCGAAATTATTTTGAAAAATATATAGTAAAAAACAATTGAATTTTTGTGAAAAACAATTTCATTCCAGCTCCAAAAATTGATGAAATCAAATTGAAATTAAATTCAATAATACCCTATTGAGATTTGCCACTAAGCCCATTTAGCGCAAAGAAAAAAAATGGTAAAAAATTATATGAATTAGCCAGAGAATGAATTCAAGAAATAGAAAACAAAAATATGAAAATAAATTGATATGAAATATTGGAATATAGTTTCCCTGAATTAGTTTTAAAACTAGATGTATGATCCGGAACCTATATTAGATCGATATGATACCGACTTTGAAAAGAGATTTGAACTGGATGAATTCTCACAAAACTCAGAAGAATAAGTATATGAAAATATAATTTAGATGAAATTGAACTGGATAAAAAATGAGTTTTCTTTATAAAAAATTGATGAGAAATAGATTTTAAATACTGAATATTGTAAAAACACTACATAATAATTTATCAAATTATTTTACAAATTTATAGCTTTGAGAACTTACTATTTTTTAACTTTATAAACCTTTTGCTTATGCTAATCTCTTTAATAGCCTGAATGTCTAAAAACAGAACAATTGGAAAAGACAACAAACTTCCTTGGCATTATCCTGAAGATTTACAATATTTCAAAAAAACAACTAGCTGATTTCCAATAATCATGGGGCTAAACACACATTACTCCATTTGAAGACCACTTCCAAACAGAAGAAATATAGTATTAAGCACCCAAAATATCCAAATAGAATGAGTAGAAATTTTTCGTTCAATACCAGAACTTTTGGAAACAATAAAAAACGAAAGAGAAGTTTTTATTATATGATGAGCTAGTATTTACAAACAATTTTTACCATTAGCAGATAAAATTTACTTAACAGAAATTAAAAAAGAATACAACTGAGATACTTTTTTCCCCGAATTTGAAAAAGAATTCACAGAAATTTTTAGAGAAAAACATGATGAATTAGATTTTGTAGTATACGATAGAAAACAATAGTATTATCATCCTTCCTCTTGGAATAAGGAAAACAAAGAAATTTCAGAAATTTTTATAAACTCTCTATCCTGAAAGGCATCTACCTTAAAAAGAAAAACAAAAAAACTAATCGCTTTTAGCTTAATAAGCTTTTCACTTTTGACCAAATAAATTATGCTATTTCAATTTAAATCTAAGCCAGAAGACTTTATAGTAAAAGAAGATCTTTGATTCAAACCAAGTTGAAAAGGTAATGTTTTTTTTGTAAATTTTCAAAAAACAGAAAAAAACACAATGGACATAGTACAGGACTTATGCTATAAGTTAAAACTCCAAAGAAAAGAGCTGTGAATAGCTTGATTAAAAGATAAAAATGGAATTACAGAACAACGAATGAGTATATACAAAAAAACATTAAAGAAACTAGGCGGAGAAGAAAAATTCTTGGAAATATTGTCAGAAAAAACAAAAATAATGGAAACTTCTTGGCACACAGAGCCATTAGCAATAGGCAAAAATGCATGAAATTATTTCAAAATAAAACTACAAGCAAAATCAATAATTAGTAATGAGATTAAAGAACAAATAGAAAACAATATAAAAAAAATACAAAAAAATTGATTTCCAAACTGTTTTGGTAAACAAAGATTTGGTAAATGATATCGTAATTTTTATCGTGCCAAAGAAGTTTTTGAAAAAACAAATTCCGTTAACAAGAGGAATAGTGAGAATTTAAAAAGCACTAAAGATGATTTTGAAATTCGTTTCAAATTGCAGGCTTATGCTAGCATGTATTTTAATGAATATGCAGTAAATAGGCGAAAAAAATGACAAATACTTTTATGATGAGATATTATGGTAAACAATAATAATGCTTTTGGGACAAAAATATGAGTTTACAATGAATGAAAAATAATTTTATTCAACTATGAAAAATGTAAAAAAGAGTTTGAATGAAAAAACCTAATACAACCATATTACATTAGTTGAGAAACCATAGATTTAAAAAACAACAATGAACGAACTCCAGCATGACCTATGCTTGGATTTAATATGCTAACTCCACCAATAAGTTCTAAAGCCTATTTTAGAGATTTAGAATTATTGGAAAAAATAGATTATGAGAATTTATGAATCAATATAGCAAAAAAATACAACATTTATGGATTTAGAAGACCTTTGCGAGTAATTCCTAAAAACCTAAAACATTCTTGGGAAGAAAACAAAAAAGACAAATTCAAACAAGATTTAATTTTATCCTTCTCATTACCTACAGGTAGTTATGCTACAATATTTTTGTGAACAATTTTTGAATGAATAGACGAAAAAACAATAATAGAAAATGGTTTAGAAATCCCTTTAATAAAGCAGAATTAACAAAAAAACTAAATTTAGAAACAAATGTCATTTAAACTAAAATGCTATTGTTTTAAAGCTTAGTTTTTTAGTATCAAAGACAATTGTTTATTGAAAATAATTCTTCAAATCTCACAGTAAAACAATCTTATTTTTTATTTTTTTTCTAGCTCTCTCCCTACAACAAATAAATCATCTTCTTGCCATTTATTTGCAATCAAATGAAGTCATACTGGCATTTGTTCTCCATCATCTTCCACAAAACCAATAGGAATAGAAATTGCTGGTAATCAAGCTAAATTTGCTGGAACTGTATATATGTCTGCCAAATACATTTTCAAAGGGTCTTTTGTTTTTTCTCAAATTTTCCAAGCAAGCTCTGGTGTTGTTGGAGTTAAAATTAAATCATATTTTTGAAAAATATTGTCCATTTCTTGAATTAATTTTTGTCTAGCTTTTTGAGCTTTTAGATAATATCATTCGTAGTTTGAACTACTAAGAATGTAGGTACCAAGCAAGATTCTCCTTTTTACTTCTTCTCCAAATCATTCTGATCTAATAGCAAAATAATAGTCTTGAATGTTTTTGTAATTCATAGTGTTTTTTTGTAAACCAAACCTAATCCCATCAAATCTAGATAAATTAGTACTTACCTCTGCTGGCATCAAAGTATAATAAATAGAAACAACATAATCTAAAATTGGCAAATCTATTTCATCCACCTGAACTCATTTAGCACGAAGTTTTTCTACGGTTTCCAAAATCTTATTTTTTATTTTTGGATCCAATCAATCTCAAAAAGCTTGTTTTGGTAAAGCTATTTTATATTCGCTTATTTTTTTATTAGACTTTATTAACTCATTGGCTCTTTTATCAGACTGAGAATCCTTAGGATCAAATCACATTATAGCTTTTAATAAAATCTCTGCTTCATCTATTGTTTTTGTAAAAGTTCAAACTTGATCCAAGCTAGAGGCCATCGATTGTACTCCGTATCTTGATATTCTACCATAAGTTGGTTTGAGTCAAACAATCCCACAAAAAGCTGCTGGCTGACGAATACTTCATCCCGTGTCAGTTCACAATGCGGCAACACAAAGGTCTTTTGCTACAGCAACTGCTGATCACCCACTAGAACCTCCAGTCACTCTGTTTGTTCAAAATGGATTTGTTGGTGTTCCAAAAAAAGAAGTTTCATTGGTAGATCACATAGCAAATTCATCCATATTTGTTTTTCAAATTACAATTCATCAATTTTTTTGTAAATTTTCTATACAGGTCGCTGTGTATGGAGCCACATAATTTTCCAACATTTTTGATCCACAGCTAGAAATATTTCATTTTGTCATAATATTGTCTTTGATAGCAATTATCATTGATCATAAAGCTCAATCTGAATTTTTGAAATCAATATTCTTTTCCAATCTTAAAAAAATATTCTCTTTATTTTTAATACTGTTTTCTATCCTATTTTTATAGTCTTCAATAATGTTTTGTTTTGACATAAAAAGCTTTTTTAAAATAAATTTTTCTTATTTAATAAATATTTAGACATATTTTATCATGAACGAAACGAACTTTTATCCTACTCTCTCTATTTGAATAAATTTCCAAACACATTTAAAATTTGTTGATAATCAAAATTACTCAAACTGTTTGTTTTTTTTGTAGTAGTTTGAACTGCTTGAGGTTTTTTATTATCTTCAATCTTTGTTTCTAGGTTTCAAACATTTTTTTGCTCTCAAGTATCTTCCTGCTTTCAAATAGTAAAATCTGTTCAAGTATCAAAACTGTCTCAAGTATCAATATTATCAACTCAAGTATTCGAGATTGGTTCTAAACTTTCATCTATTTCCACAACAGGCAAATCCTCTATTTCTATATGCACATCAGTCAAAATATCTTCATCTACAAAAACTTCTGATTTATCTTTTCATAAAATATCTTCAATTTCTTTGTTTAATGATTCCAATCGTCACAAATCTTCTTCTTGTGTTTGTTTTGTATCTATGTCATCTTTGATATCTCCACTAAGTGATGTTGTTTCTGATTCTATTTCTATTTTGTCTTTTACACCAATTCCAATACTGGCTGGAATAGATTTAATTTTGTCTACCAATCTACTAGCTCCATCTGGGTTGATGTAGCGATAAACAACAAAAACTACCAAAAGTAAAATTAGTACTATAAATAATCTTCTAAGAAATTTTAGCATTTTAAAAAATTAAATAATAAATATTACAAATCTTATAAAGATTAATAAAATTATATCAATAATATTTTATATAAAAAGTTGAAAAACTTTTTAGAACAATATTCTATTTTTTTTTACTTTCAAAACATTATTATGTTTGTAGCTTTTATTCTTGAATAAGTATTTATGTGAACATATCTTTGACAAAATTTTTTAGCAGACACAAAAGTCCAAAACTATATAGCAAACAAAATTAGCAAAATTTATGAAAAAAACAATCTAGAAGCAATCATTGAAATTGGACCTGGAAGGTGAGCTATCACAAAAAAAATCCACCAAATTTCTAAAAATTTTTGTGTTATAGAAAAAGATAGCAGCATGAAAGAACATCTTGAAAAATTTTTGTTTAAGGAACAAATCATTTTTGCTGATATTTTAAATGAGAGTGTTGAAAAAAAATTAAAAGAAAAAAAAATAAATCCAAAAAAAACTTTAATCGTTGGGAATTTGCCATATTATATCACCTCTCCAATTTTCAGAAAATTTTTTGGAAATTGAAAACAAGAATTTTTTGGAGGATTTTTTATGATCCAAGATGAAGTAGGAGAAAAAATAAAAACTGATAGCAAAAAAAAATCATTTCTTTGGTGGCTAGTAAATTATGCTTATGATGTCATATATCAAAAAACCGTTTGAGCAAAATCCTTTAATCCTGTTCCAAAAGTAAAATCTTGTTTAGTTGAATTTAAAATAAAAAATGAAAAAACAGATTTAGATTTTAATAAGTTGTTGGAATTTTTAGACTTATATGCTCCTTTTAGCAGAAAAACCTTGTGAGCAATAGAAAAAATTCTAGAAAAACAAAATAAAAAAATATTTCAAACACCAGAAAAATTAAAAAAACATAGATTAGAAAATTTAAGTTGGGAAAATATTAAAAATATAACAAATATTAAAAGTTAAAGAATTTTTTCAAAAATTTCATTTAGTTTCTTCAAATTTTCTTTTACCGTACGACTAGCATCAATTATATAATCACAAATCTCTTTTGCTTTTACTCTTTCCGTTTGTGCAGAAGCTAATCTTCTGTCTATTTCTTCTTGAAAAACATTGCCTCTAAATTTAATTCTTTCTACCATTTTATCATCGGGTAAATCCAAAAAGATAGAAACAAAATTTAATCATTTATCATCTTGAATAACTTGTTGAAGTCAGTTGATATCTAATTCTTTGATAGGAATCAATCATTTTTCAAATGCTTTTTCTATTTCAGACAACCTAGTTCCATAATAAAACTTGTTGTGAACTAAAGCATATTCCAAAAGTTCTCAATTTTTTATCATTTCTTGAAATTTTTCATCAGAAACATGCCAATACTTTCTACCATTTCTCTCATTTTCTCTCATTGGTCTAGTCGTATAAGAAGGAACCAATATTAAATTGGAATAAGTTTTTAACAATTCTGTGGTCAAAGTAGTCTTTCCACTTCCCGAAACCCCCATCAAAAATATTATTTTTTTATCCATTCTCTAAAAAATAAAAAATAAATTCTCTTGCTTTCATAATATTTAAAAATATACTATTTTCAACATTTTAATTTTTTTTAAAACAAACATGAAAAAAGAAAAAATTATTTATTTAATAGTAATATGTGCCACTATTCTTATCACAAGCTTTTTGCTCACAAAAACTAAATTTTATATCCAAAGTGTTTGAAGTTCTATGGCTGACAACACAATCACTGTTGAGTGAGAATGAAAAATAATGGCTACTCCAGACACTATTATATTGAGTGTAAACATTGAAGAAACCAAAAAAAGTACAGCTGAAGCACAAAAAGCAGTAAACACAAAAGTAAACCAAATCAAAGATCTGATAAAAAAATATCAAATCAAAGATTCTGATATACAATCTAGAAATATAAGCGTTTATCCAGACTACAATTATACAAATGCTTGAAGAAAACTTTTGGGATACAGAGCAAATCATAGTCTAGACATCAAGATCAAATCTGCAAATATAGAAAATGAATGAGTAGGAGGAAGTTTGATTGATGAAGTAGCAAAGATTTGATGAGTAATCGTAGAAAATATCGCTTATGATATAGAAGATAAAACACCATATTATAGTCAAGCTAGAAAACTAGCTATGGAAAAAGCATACGAAAAAGCAAAAGAATTAGCTAAAATAGCATGAGTAAAACTACTAAAACCAATATCTATATCAGAAAGTTTATTCGCACCAACAGCTATTTATAGTAGAAACTCCAAAATGATGATGATGGATACTATCAGTGAAGAAGATGCTTGAGCTGAAAGCATTTCCCTATGAGAAATGGAAATAAACATTACAGTAAATGTTTTGTATGGAATACAATAAAAAACTAAAATTTCAAAGATAACTTCACTTTATTTGAAGTCTATTAAATAATAAGGGAGAAAAATTCAGACCACAAATAAAAAACAAACAATAAAACACTAGACAACTTATTTACAAAAAGTCTAGTGTTTTTTTTAATTAACACTCATTTTTTTGCATTTAAAACATTTCTGAATACACTAATTATAGTAACATTTTATATTCAAAATATGTTAAAAAATGAACACACAATCTAATATTGAAAAATTTAAACAGCTATCTTATCAAGAAAAAAAGGATATAGCTACAAACATTATTACCAACCTAAAAGATAGATGAAACACTCAAGCACAAGAGATTTTTGAGTATATGAATAATTCAGAGAACATTTCTGAAAGCTTTTTGGAAAGTATTTACGAGGATTTTGAAAACTCCATAGAAAAAATAAAAGAAAAGAGGGTTGAAGGAGAATTACATGCCTTTCAACAATCGCACAACTATATCAAAGAATTAAGAGAACAAGAAGCTCAAGAAATGGCTCAAGAAGATCCAGACTCTTTATTAGAGCAAATATAATTTTTATTTATTAAAATATAACAAAATGAATATTAATGTTTTACAACAAAGACAAATAGATCTTGGTATAAATACAGAGAAAGAGTTGAGTAGATTAACTGACGAGGAAGCACAAAAAGGAGTAAATTTTCAAAAAACCACAGAAGGAATGACACAAAAGGAACTAGAACGCCAAAACAAAACTTTTAATGAAGCACTTAAAAGAATATTAAATTCAAGCGGAAAAGATAATATTGCTATCAAGGCACAACAATATGTAATAAAAGACCATTTTCCCAACTTTCCCAACATAGAAATAAATATTCAAAACATATCAGACACTCAAAAAATGTTATTTTGTTTTAATATGGCTTGGGCTAAATGAGACCTGAATTTTGACAATTATAGCTTTTTAAATGAAACCGTTAAAAGTGAAAACTGAAAAGAATATAAATATATTAATATTCACAATTTATTAAAACAAGGCAAGACTATTTGACGAGACGAAATTCCTTATGATGTTTACCACAGTTACCAAAAATTGATTGCCGATGAAAAAAAATCAGAAGCTGCCCGTCTCTATTGAAATTATTTTGGAGAGAAGATGGATAACACACTTAAATTTTATAATCAAGCACAATGAGATTGATCAAATACTACCACATTTGGATCTGGTGTGAATAATTCTGTCGTTAATTACATGAGAGAAAGTCTTGATTATTGAAAAAACATGGTTCAGTGAACTAGATTATTGAAGTTTGATACAGATAAGAACATAGCCGAATTATTTATCACCCCTAGGTGAAAAGATATAGGAAGAGATTGAAGATGATGAGGAAGGGTGACATTCGATGTTGGAGGAAAGAAAATAGTATTTGAATACAATAATGATTGATTCGGAACTAAAGACAATCTAGAGTGAATAGATTGAATGAAATTTGAAAAGGTAGGTTTAGGTTATAAAATAGAAATAGATCGTAACAAAATAAAAAATAAAGACATATATATGATTACTAGAGCATGAAAATATGCAGGTGGTAAAGGTTTTGATGAACGAACTTTAGAAACTGTTGCAAAAAATTGTGAACTAACAGGATCAGAAATGGAGCCAAGAATGTTATCAATAGAATCATGATTTAAAATAAGCAAATCTGATCTTAGTGCAAAAACAGACTGGGATATTATTAACATGACTGACAATCTATATTTTGAGTCTTTAAATCCTAACAATAAAAATAAACTTGTAGAACTACATATATCAGTATGAGCTACCACAACACAGTATGATAATCTAAATGAAGATTATTCTAACAGTATTGATAAATATAAAACAGATATAGAAGACCTTATCAAAGAACCTTGTGCTTTATTAGCTTTGGAAAATTTCCGTACTATGAACAAAACACTAGAGGAAATTGAATTCACAAATAAAGATACATATGAATTTCAACGAAAATCACCATACGGTAAGAAAACAAATGCTAGTGAAAACATGGTTAACAATTTAAAACAAAACGCTAATCATATCTCAACAGAACGGATAAAAACTCATATCGATAATTTAGATTGACAAATAGAAGAATCTTTAGCTAAAGAATATAAAGATGGCGGAAAGTATGTTAAATATAAAGAACAACATGTTAGATTAATTAAAGCAAGATATCTAAATGTTTTACACACAGCTATGAAAGATCCAGATATCGCTCAACGCATATTTAATTGAGATATAGTAATAAAACCCGAATTTACACACAATTTAGGTATGGAAATTCGCTATGATTTCAAAGCAAAAAACTAAAAAAAACTGTCTATTAAGACAGATAATTCTACTTATCAAAACAAACTATACAAACTATTTTTTGATATTCGCAAAAAGTTGGACAAGAACAAGATATCCATCATCATATCCAAATCACACACTATTAACATCTGAAGATAAGATTGCTTCCCTATGTCCTCTACTATCCATTAGGGCTTTCATCTGCCCATTTACAGATGTGGTAGCTGAAACAATATTTTCTTTTATTCCGTATAAAAATCCGTTTCTTTTAATCAATACTACATGTTTCCACAATGGAGACGCCTCAACTCTATCGTATGCAGATCTACCTTGAGAATCAATATGAGGATATTTTTTGTTTCGCCAGTCCGTTCAATTTAGCTCTTTAGCAAAATCTAAAGCTATAGAGTCCAGTCTTTGATCATAAACAAGTGTTTTAAGTCCATGCTCTTTCCTAATCTCATTAATCCTTTCAAGCATAACTTTTTTCACAACTTCAGGAGTTAACAAAGAAATATCCATTTTCAACATGGTTTTATAGTCATATTGATCTAATCATAATAATTGCCCTTTCACTCATATCTGGACATTTTCTATATTATTAGGTGTTTGATTATTTTCAACAACCTGTGCGTTTGCTTTTTCTCCAACTCACAAAGCTGCTCAAAGCATGATAACTCCTGTAACTATATTATGTTTTTTTCACATCAGCGGTTTTAATAAACTAAAACTACATATATAGTATATACATTTTACCTTTAAAGTCAAAAAAATAGCTATGAAAAATTCTTTGAAATCCAAATACCTATAAAATAAGTCAAAATAATAACTAAAATCGTAATTCCAATATGTTCTAAAGTTGTATGTAAAATATTATCTTTTCTATCTTTTGCAACCTTATAGCTTAATAGAAAAATCAAAAGAAGTCCCCAAACTATTGAAATAATTACGGCCGTCCTCAAAGAAAAAAACAATACTGGAATAATAAAAGACATTGTGAATATGAATTTAGTCAAAAAGGTCGCTATTGTAGACATCCAAACAGCTTTATGTGATTGGTTTTTAGACTCTTCAGATATATGTATTCCCAAAGCATCAGATAAGGAGTCAGCTACAGCAATAGTCAAAACTCAACCTATCACTAAAACTGAAGATCCGCTACCAAAGGCCAGTCACACCATCAATCCAAGTGTAGTAATGATTCACGAGGTCGCTCAAAAGTTAAAACCAGTTTTAAGTGAATTTTTCATTATTTTATACAGATTTAAAGTTTACTTCCACCGTTTTTCATCTTTGCAAAAGCCACAAAAGTTTTTTCTCTCTTTTTACAAAATCAGCATGTCAATTATAATATAAATCTACTGAATAAACATCAGAATTATTAGAAACCAAACTTGAAAAAACTTCTTCTAATTTCTCTAATTTATGAAATCTTTGTTTTTTATAATTAAAAAACTTACAAATTGTTTTCTGATAATTAAAGTATTCATAATTTAATGGGATTAGTGAATCAACATTAGAATCTTTAAAATACCTCAAATCAAATTTAATAACTTTATTCACCAATATGTTTGAAAAAGATAGTTTTCTAGAAAAACACTTCCACATCTGAGTTTCTTTTACCCAAAACTTGAATGGGAAATGAAATTTTTTTATTTTTGATTGATTATCATTAAGAGAATATTGCTTTGAAAGGTTGTTTACTAAACCCTGAGCTAGTTGGGCATCTGCGAAATCTCAAAATATTCCTATTTTTCATACCAAAGAGTTTTGAAAGACATAGTCTAAAACATAAGTTTGGAACAAAGGGATAATAATGTCTGAATTTTGATTTTTATCTAAAAAATATAACTCATAAATTGGTGGTAAAATAATTTTTTCTACTCATTTTTTTTTCAAAAAATCTATTCATTTTTGTACACAATCCAATGAATATTCAAAAGTATTATCACCATAAGGTCGATTTACTTGATCATAATAAACAACATATTGATGGTTAAATTTTGTCAAAAACCTAAACAAGGTCAAAACCTCATTTCCCGAAGAAACAATTCCTATTTTCATTCAATCTGTTTTTTTAAATAAACATGTCTATTAAAGTTTTTTATCAAAACATCATAATCTTCCGCATTCATAATGTTTTCTATCACTTGAATTTCCTCTTTCAGATACGTGATTGTATTTCTAACATTCAAAGGTAAAACCCTATTGTTTTCAAATTGCTTAAAAGATTTTAAAAACTTTTTGTATTTTACCTGGTATGGAGACACAGAAAACACTAAATATTCTTTTATTTTATCAAACATACTGTTGTTGAAATTTGTCACAGCTTCCTCGATTTGTTCTTTCACTAAAAATATCTTTTTAATTCTTTCTATTTTATCATCTCTAATGCTTGTCCAAAATTCTATATCATAACCCTGTTTGATAATATTTTGTATTTCCAAAAAATCTTCATATTCTTTATTGATCGCTTGAGATAAAACATCTATATATTTAGAACATTTATAGTTATTTTCTTTTTCAATCGTAACGGTAATAGCATCTGGAGAAACTATACAAAAAAAATTATCCCTCATACTGTTAGCGAAAGAGTGGCCTAAAAAAAATCACACAAATACAATATTCAAAATAAGTAATTTCCTTTTCATATAATATTAAAGTTTAAATGAATTAATTAGTTTTTTTGTTTCCAACCAAAACGACTCCTCCTCTGCCTTCCCATTTTTTATATCAAAATCTAATTCTATCAATTTTTTATACATATTTTCTAGCTTAGTTCAATTCTTTTGTATTAGAGGTATGTTTTTCACATTTTGATGCAAAGAATAAGAATTTATTCACGATTGAGTAGCAATGGCTTTTAGATCTGTAATACCACTTTTTGCAAAATGATAAACAGTAATATATAATCTCAACGACCAATACAAAACTCCAGATATTGCATTTCGATTTAAACCTTGATCTTGCATTTTTTGTAAAAATTTCATTGCCTTTATTTTATCTTTAAACAAATAGTCCAATAATTCAAAAACTTGAGAATCTACAAATCAAAAAACAATATCATCAATTAGTTTTTCATTTATTTCCAATAAAGAATGATATTCACAATAAGTCTTAAGCTTGTCTATTTCTGAATTGATGCGATATAGTTCTCATCAAACCTTTTGTACAAATTTTTTCAAAACAACATCAGTAATTTTTATGTTTCATAAATTTTGTTTAATGTGACTATTTAGTCAATATTCATTTAATAGATTAAACTCCTTTATATTTGCATTATCTTTTAAAAACTTGTATAGTCTAGATCTTTTGTCTGGTTTGGAACTAGTAAATACAAGTAAATTGTCTGCTGGTATTTCTCATTTTTTTTTCAAAAACTCCTCTACAAACTTTTCTACTTGAGATACTGTGAATCAAAATCTGTCTGTTCAAACAGGAAGTCCATCGAGTACGGTAAGACTTTTTGTAGAAAACAAGCCTCCTCAATAAATAGATTGCTTTACTTTTCATTCATCCCAGTTTTCTACATGAAAAAAAGATACTGAATCTTGTCCAAATTTCTGAGAAAAGTTGGAAATTCGTCTATTAACCTCCTGATCCAGTAAATATTTTTCTTCTCAAGTAAAAAGATAAATGTTTGTTAACATAAATTATTTTTTAAATAAAATACAAATAAGATAATAATTTTTTATTTACCAAATTCAAACTAATTAATAAAAAAAACTTAAAATTCATTGTAATACAACAACAAATAAGTATTATAATGCTTCTTTATTTGTTAGCAAACATAAATTTTGACAAAATTACAAGAATTTAAAAAACTATGAATCTCTGAAAAAACATTAAATTGTTTAGAAAAAAAATGATTCCAAACTCCCTCGCCTATACAAGAAAAGGTTATCCCATTGTTATTGAAATGAGGGATAAATCTAATATGACAAGCAGCTACTGGGACTGGGAAAACAGCCGCTTTTGGAGTACCATTAGCAGAAAAAATCACAGAACACCAAAATTTTACTCAATCAATTATCTTGACACCAACTAGAGAATTAGCCATACAAGTAGCTGATGAAATTAGATCTTTTTTGGAAAACAAAAATATAAATATTGTAACAATTTATGGATGACAATCCTACGAAATCCAACTAAGAGAACTAAAAAAGTGAGCAGATATTATAGTTTGAACTCCTGGTAGGATTATTGATCATTTAGATAGAGGCAGAATAAAGCTAGACAAAATCCAGTATATGATATTGGACGAGGCAGATGAAATGTTGAATATGTGATTTATTGATGATATAAAAAAAATACTAGAACATACAAATGATAACAAAAATACTCTATTGTTTTCTGCTACTATGCCAAAAGAAATAATAAATGTAGCAAAAAAATATATGTGAAATTATGAAATTATATCCATAAAAAGCGAACAAAACACAACAACTCAAACAGAACAACTTTATTTTAACATCCAACGCAAAGATAAATTGGAAGCTTTGTGTAGAATAGTAGATACTGAACCAGATTTTTTTGGAATAGTTTTTTGTAAAACAAAATCAGATGTGGATGATGTCAGTTCTAAATTGTTGCATAAGGGATATTCTGTAGATGGACTACATTGAGATATAATTCAAAGTCAAAGAGAAAGAATTATTCAAAAATTTAAATCAAAAAAAACAAAAATCCTCGTTGCTACAGATGTTGCTGCTAGAGGTATAGATGTAGACGGTATAACTCATGTCATAAATTATTGTCTACCTCAAAACCCCGATGCATATATTCATAGAGTATGAAGAACTTGAAGAGCTGATAAAAAGTGAGTAGCTATCACTTTTGTTTCTCCAAGCGAAGTAAAAAAACTAGCATTTTTCAAAAAAATTACAAAAACAGATATAAAATTACAAAAAATACCAAATATAGAAGATGTTTTAAAATCAAAAAAAACATGGGTATTAAAACAAATAGACTCAACTATAACAAATAATTCATACCAAAAACAAATTCCATTGGCACAAGAAATTTTGGAAAAACATAGCCCAGAAAGTATAGTTGCAGCATTATTAGAACTAAAATATGAAAATGAACTTAACAAAACTAAATATAAAGAAATAGAAACAACAAAAAACAGAATATCTTTTTACAATAAAAATAAAAATTCTGGTTATAAAAGCTCTAAGTACAACAAAAAATTTGATGATAAAAAAAAATATGAAAGACAAGACAAAAGTAAATCTTACCATAAAGGATGAAAAAGAAAGTATAAGAAATATTAATTATTTTAACCAAACCATCCTTTCAACCATCCTCGAAATCATTTTTTATTTGGATTTTCTTTAGATATTTCTTCTATCAATTCTTGACTAGGCTTGGTCACATCTACATTTCATTCTCTATAATCTTGAGATGACACGCCCATATATTCGCAACTCTTATTTACAAAAGCTCAATTTAAATTTCAATCTAAACAAAGTCTAAGCTCGACTTGACACAAATCATCTGTAAATCAAATAGGAGTTTTGTATGCCTTCACAAATTGTCAATGTTGTATAGAATCTCACCAAGGACTAACACAATTATAATATCATTTATTTCATAAACTTATATCTGGATCTTTAATGGCTCCATCTTTTATAGAGTTGTTCCAAGTAGTTTGAGGATTTTGAGTGCTAGAATTTATTTTTCCATGAGTATCAAACTCAGCTCAGTCATTTTTTGCATATCCAGGATTTTGAACCAAAACTCCTGGGTTTTTATTATTATAAGAAATAACTTTTACTTTAGTATATGTGTATTCTACCTCCTCACTACAGGCTCATTGTAAATAAGTTCAATTTAAATTCCCATCATTACAAATTCTTTTTTGTGCATTACAAATTGTTGGAACATCTTTTCTTTGTTCATAAGCAATTATAGATTCTCAATGTTTTAGTATTGTGTTCCAAGGGGTAACACAGTTTTTATATTCATTTTTAATATTGTCTTTAATATCATCTTTTGCATTGTCTTTAATATCATCTATTTCATTTATTAAATTATCAAGATTTATACCAGTACTCATTTCATCTAACTTTTCTTGCAAAAACTCTTCTTCCAAATCTTTTTCTTCGATTTTATTATCAGTTATATCTGTCAAATAGCCTGTTTTAGGAGGAATTTCTTTGTTTATAATAGAATTTTCTTCATCTTGTTTTTCATCATCAAACAAAAATGACCAATCTGTAGCCGCTCCATGAATCGGCTCAAAAATATCATATTCATTTCAATATTCATCTACAAAAATATAGCTTAGTTCCAGCTTTTCTATAGTTTTGGTTTGCATAGGAATAAGTATAATTCAAAGACAAAAAACAAGAATTGCCACAATAGTACTTAGAATCCATCAAAATATAGTTTTCATTAAATTTTAATTAATAATATAAAACACATAGTAATTATACTTAGATTTTTTATTTTTGCAAATTTTTGACAAGAAAATTTGTAGTTCAATCACGCTGAGAAAACACTTAATTTTCAACCAAAAAGCACCAGTAGAATATTTTTTAAAAATAGTTAGATATTAATTGATATATTTTTTACTTGTATTGTAGTAAACTTCATAAGGAGTTTTGTA
>JALOAF010000010.1 GCA_023228925.1 Candidatus Absconditabacterales bacterium
CTGTTTTTCTATGATTTTCATGAATTGTTTACACTTTTTCATCTAAATATTGGATAATAATAAAGAGGGATACCCTTTATTATATCTTTTTTAATGTGTAAACCTAATTGCTGCAATAGTAATATTGCTGTTGTGAAAAAATATTGACTAGCTATTAAACATATTGAAGATCCAAGTGAAGAGATTCAGCTTATTGCAATTAAAACCAATTGGAGAGCTATTAAACATATTGAAGATCCAAGTGAAGAGATTCAGCTTATTGCAATTAAAGCTAATTGGAGAGCTATTAAATATATTGAAAATCCAAGTGAAAAGGCTTGGTTCGCTGCTGTTAAAGAAGGTTGACAAACTGTTGAAAGTATTGAAAATCTAGGTGAAAAGACTCTGCTTTCTGCAGTTCAAAAATATTGATGAGCTATTGAAAATATTGAAGATCCAACTGAATCTGTTCAGCTTGCAGCGGTTCAAGAAGATTGGGAAGCTATTGAATATATCAAAAATCCTAGTTATAAAGTTTATAAGCTTGCAGAGCAAAAGAAAAAAGAATCTATATGATAACTATATTTTCAAAACAAAGAAATTTAACTTTTATATAAAGTTAGATTTTTTTATATTATAAATATTTTTATTATTTTTCCATAATTTTTTGAATAATTTCTGGCTCAATAGTGTCATGAATATACCTTTCTACTGGTCTTGCTCCATATTGTGGATCATAAATTTTATCAATTATTGCCTTTATTTCTCTTTCTGTATATTCAGGTAAAATAGCTTTTGAATTTGCTTTCCAAGAATCCAAAAATTCTTTTAAATTCTTTTTAAAAATATCTGTTAAAACTTCTTTGGATAATGGTTTAAATACAATTTTATGATCAATTCTATTTATTAATTCTGGTGACATAAAGTCTTTTAGCTCTTCCAGAACCCTTTCTTGTGCTTTTTCAAAAGTTTTTTCATCTATTTCTCATCTTCTTTCTTCTCATGTACTAAATCCAATAGTTCCTCATTTTTTACTAAATTGTTCGCTTCCAAGATTTGAGGTCATTACTATTATTGTACTTTTGAAGTCTACCCATCTACCTTTACTATCTTTTAATTTTCATTCATCTAATATTTGTAATAATATATTTAAAACATCCAAGGATGCTTTTTCTATTTCATCTAAAAGTAGAACAGAATATGGTTTTCTTCTGATAGATTCTGTAAGTTGTCATCATTCGTCATATCATACATAACCAGCGGGACTACCTATCAATTTACTTACAGAAAACTTTTCCATATATTCTGACATGTCCAATCTAACTACAGCATTTTCATCTCCAAAATAACTTTTAGCTATCATTTTGGCTAAAAAAGTTTTACCAACACCACTTGGTCATAAAAATAAAAATGATCCAATTGGTTTGTGTTTTTCTATTACTGATAATCTATTCCTAGTAAGAGTTTTTACAACAGCTTGTACTGCATCATCTTGTCCAAATACTTGTCATTTTAAAGAATCAGTCAACATTTTTAATTTTTCTATTTCTGATTGATTTACTACATTTGCTGGTATCCCAGTCTTATCAGCTAAAACATTACCGATATCTTCTTTTTCAATAGTAGGTCTTAGATGGCTAGGAATATTTTTGTTGTTCCTAATTTTTAAAATATCAGTTTTTAGTTCTTCTTCTTTTTCTTTTAATTCTGCAGCTTTGAAATAATCTTGATTTTCAATAGCAAGCTCAATCTCATCTTTAACCTTATCTATTTTTTTCTCAACTTTTTTGTATTCTTCATCATTTTCTAATTTGTGTTGCATTGTTGATTTTCTAGCACAAGCTTCATCAATAATATCCAATGCTTTATCTGGTAAATGTTTATTTAGCATATATCTCTTTGTTAGTTTTACACTAGCTTTGATAGCAGAACTACTAATACTTACGCCATGAAAATCTTCATAAGTTTGTTTTAATCCTTCCATAATTTGTATAGCAGTTTGACCATCTGGCTCATTTACAATTACTTCTTGAAATCTTCTTTTTAATGCTGCATCTTTTTCTATATGTTTTTGGTATTCATCATAAGTAGTCGCTCAAATCAATTTGATTTTTCACCTAGCCAATAGTGGTTTCAACATTTGGGCAGCATCATTATTGTCTTGTCATCCAGCTCATATAATTGTATGTAATTCATCAATAAATAAAATTATATGATTTGTAGGATCCATAGCTTCATCCAAGATAGATTTCATCCTAGCTTCAAATTCTCATCTATATTTAGTTCCAGCCAAAAGAGTTCCCATATCCAAAAGATATATTTTTTTGTTTTTTAGTTTTTCTGGAACATCTCATGTCACAATTTTTTGAGCCAATCATTCTATAATGGCAGTCTTTCACACTCCTGCTTCTCAAATCAATAAAGGATTATTTTTGTTTTTTCTCAATAAAGTATAAATCACTTGATTGATTTCGTTTTCTCTTCATATAATAGGATCCATAAATCCATCTTTTACTTCTTTGGTCAAATCTGTTCAAAAATAATCTACTGTCATTTTTCTTTCCTCTTTTTTTGCAGATTTTACAGAGGTTCATACTTGGCTTTCGCTAGTATCTCATTTTTCTACAATTTCACTATCTAGAGAATTTAAAATATCATCCACATTTTTTAAACTATTAAGGTTTTTAATATCCATGATTTTTACGTTTTTGGGATCTAAATTTAGCTTAGTAAAAATTTTATCCAATATTTCTAAAAATGCAAATATACCAGATTTTATTACCACAGGGTTCTCTAATAAGTTATTGCAGTTTTTGACTATGTTTTCTATGCTTATATTTGTGTTTTTTTGAGATAAATAATTTTTTAATTGACTGGACAAATCAAAAAATGATATATAAAACAAAACAATTAGGTCTAATTGGTACAATCCATTCGCTAAAATTATTTCTATTTTAGATTTAAGTTTTTTGTTTAATTTTAGTTCTTCATTATCTTCTACTATTTGCTTGGAACTAAAATCAATTTTAATTTTTTTGTTGTAATATGTATCTAATGCTTCTACATTTGTTAGTCAAGTAACATTGCAAAATAATTCAAAATATTGATGATTTTTGATATATTGATAAACTCACCAAAACAAATAATCTCATCAAATGGTCTTTTTTTTGTTTTTTAAGGATATTTTATTTGCAAACTTTAAACTAGAAGTAGCATAAGGATTAAATAGTTTTATATTTTTTCTCATTTTAAGGTATTTATATAGTCTAAAAACAAAAGGATTTTTATATTATGGTTTCCATTTTCTTTTTCAAATCATTTATATAAAAATAATAAGCATTTTCAAGAAAAAATAGCACAAAATGTATTTTGGTGCTATGGTGCTTAAAATCTTGCAAGTTATTTCTACTTTCTTATAAAGAAGCTAATAGTTTATAAAACTTTAGGATGAAACAGCTGATTGTTATCCCTTTTTTTAAGAGGCATTCTATCCAAACTCTGTAACTTACAATTCTAGAAATTTATTTATTAAAAATAATTTATGAAACAATTGTTAAGAAAAATATTCAATCCAAGGGTAGATCCAATAAATAGAATTTTAATTTATTCTAAAAATATTCATAGCAACCTATCTTATTTACAAGAATTGCAAGCAAAATCATCAATTTTCCCTGTACTAAAGTCTAATGCTTATGGGCATGGTCTTCTCCAAATGACAAAAATTTTAAGAAAAACTAATATCCCATATATAGCTATTGATAGTTTTCCTGAATATCAAATAGTAAAGAAATATTCTGACAAAAAAATTCTTTTACTATGAGAAACAAATTTCAAAAATTATAAGAAATTTGATCTTTCCAGAACAACATTTTGTGTATATAATCTAGAAACCATTAACTATTTAGCAAAACTCAATAAAAAAATAAAAATTCATCTTTTTTTGGATACCTGAATGCATAGAGAATGAGTAAATCAAAAAGAATTAAAAAACATTTTAGAGTTTTTGAAAGATTATCCAAAATTAATAGTAGAATGAGTGATGTCTCATTTACATAGCGCAGATTCTTTAGATCACAATTCCATTCAAGCTCAAATAGATTTATTCAAAAAGATGTATCATTTAATTATAGATTATGGTCATAATCCACAATGGAGACATTTGTGAAATAGCGCCTGACTTTTTAAAATTCAAGATGATTTCTTCAATGCTTACAGACCCTGATTGGCTCTTTATGGATATTCTCCACTATCAGAAACGGATCCATACTACAAATTTACTGAAAAATTAAAACCAGCTTTAGAAATTTATTCTAAAATTACTGCATTACATCAATTATCAAAATGAGATTGAGTTAGCTATAATCACAAACGATTTGCTGAAAAAAACACATTTGTTGCATCTATTCCATTTGGTTATACTGAATGATTGCCTAGATCTGCTAGTAATAAAATATACTTTAGACAAAATAGAGCTTACTTCCCACAAATAGGCACAATTTGTATGAATCTTTGTTCTATAGAAGTTTCAAATAAATCTTCTATATTGGACAATATAGAATTGATCTGATTAGCATGAAAAAATTCACTTTACCACTTAAGTAAAGCTTCAGATAAAATAATATATGAAATTTTGGTATGATTAGATAGAAATATTCGTAGAGAAATAATATAACTTCCAGTACACTAAAAAATATGAGTATAATTATAAATTCTTATTTGAAAAAACATTAAGATAAACCCCATTGTTTTTTTATATTGCTGCATTTATAAAAAAAATGTGAAATTATTTTCACATTTTATTGTTTTTTACAAATATTAAAGTCTTTTTATATCTTTTTTCATTTCTTTTACTCAACTTTCCAAAAATTCTGCAACTTTGGATATATAATCTGTTTTTGTTTCAAAAATATCTCCATCATATTGGTTGTTTCACTTGTTTTCTTTCTTTTTTTTGTCATCAAAAGGCCATCCAGACATGATGAAATTTATTAGGCGATTTGTAATTCAGCTAGCCATTGAGATAAAAATAAGATTATAAATATAATACATATTTATGTGTAAGAAAATTTATTTCATTTGCAAGTTTTTTTGCTTAAGACTTAATTTTCAACCAAAAAGCATGATCAATAAACAAAATTGAGAATCAAAGTTAAATAATTGTTTCATTATATTGTAAATAATTCCGTGGTATTTGTGTGGCTTCTGCTATTAGTATTTTTTATATGAGCTGCTAAACTTGGCTGAGAGAAAATAATTGTAGATCTTATTGTTTAATAATAACTCTATGTGTTTTTTCCCAGACTTTATATTCTCAAAGGGATTTGGATTAAGCTTCATGGTATGATGTATTGATTTTTATGTGTAATTTTAAAGATGAATTTATAGTTCAAGATAACTTAGGAGATCTTGAATTCTAGCCAGATCCATTTTATTTTGTTCTCAACTTGGATCATCAAAATCTAGGACATAGGTTGTGGATATTCATTCATAAACAAGAAGTACCCAGTCGATAGGAACTGTAACCATATACCAAGGATTGTTGTTGTGATCGTAGTGAGTATCAAAAGAATCGTTTTGAGCACTTTGTCAGGGTCGGCTTACAACTTCGTCAAATAGTGAAATTTCTCTTGCTGATTCAAAATCAGATCGAGAACCTTCTTTGCTTATTAAGTAAGTTCGTTTTCAGTCAGGGATATATGTTATTTTTTTGATAGTAAATATATCGGTGTTGTACCCTTGTGGAGTTCATTGAGTAATGTCAGTGATATCATAGTCAGAAGAAGTTACAAGAATGTTTTGTGTTGTGGGTTCTTGGTTATTTTCTATGAGTTCATTTTCAGACATATTTAAATTGTTTTCTGTTTCTGGTTGTAAATACCTTGTTCCACATCCAGCAAGTAATATGACAGAAAGTAATGATACTATAATGAAATATAGTTTTTTCATGATAAGAGTTTAATAATATAAAACTAAGCATTGCTTATGCTAGAGAAACGAATAAGAAAGTCAAGCATGAAAAGTTGTTTTTTAGTCTAGATGCTTGATTTTTTAAAAGATCTTTTTATAAGATAATAAGTTTTATTTTACAATATTTTATGAAATCTACAATAAAATTACTTTTAATATCACTTTTTTTATCGCTTTTTTTCTTAGAAATTTATGCTTTTGATTTTCAAGCTAACTGCGAAGAAAAAACTTTTGTTGTTACAGCATATTATTCTCCAAAAGATTGACAGGTATTTTATTATAAAGAAAATGTAGTTGCAGAAAAAATGTTAAATTGAAGTGGAACACATGGAGCAAGTGGTAGAGGTGTTTTCAATGGAATGCTTGCAGCTCCATCTACTTATGATTTTTGATGAAAAATATTTTTTCCATCTTTTTGAGTTGGAGAAATTGCAGATAGGGGAGGGGCAATAGTACATGCAGGAGAAAGATGAGATAACTATGATCGCATTGATATTTGGATGGGGCAATGAGAAGAGTGACTTATCAGAGCACTAACTTTCTGAAAAAGAACTTTGACATGATACTATTGTTCAAAGACTAAACTCCAATCCATTAATGCTAATCCAACAGTTTGATTAAATTTTGATTATATCCCTGTCTTAAAAAACTTTTTTGATGCAACATTATTTATACAAGAGCTTCACCAATGAAGAACAGATATACGGGTTTATAAATTACAAGAATACTTGATGAAGTTTTGATATATGAATAAAAAAACATGATATTTTGGTCCAGAAACAAAAAATGCATTATGCAATTATCAACTCAAAAGATGAATTACTAGCAAAAAATATTGTTGAGATTTTTGAGCATTGACTAGGTCTTATATGAAATTGGAATCTAAAAATAAATTATTTTTACCAGATTTTACAGAAACCACAACATTTCAAGATTTAATTGATTTTGCGCAAAACTATAATTGATCACAAAAATCTATTTCTCATATAAATGACAGATTAGAAGCAACTTCCAAAAACTACCAACTTATTTCCTACTTTTCTCAGTCTTATAAAAAAAATGAACAAAATCCTAAAATAAAAGATTTACAAGATGTGTTAAGGCATTATTGATTTTTTCAATGAGAGTTATATGATAAATATGATGCAAAAACAATTCAGGCAGTTTATGACTTTCAATTAGCTTCAAAAATTTTAGACTCAAATGACAAAACTAATCCAGCTAGGTGATGGTTGGGTCCAGCTACTAGAAATGCACTAAATCAAAAGCGAGCAGAATTTCAAGAGCGAAAATTTAGTAATTAAATATAAAATTCACAAAATTCACAAAATTCACAAAATTCACAAAATTCACAAAATAATAATTAGTAATTATTCATTATTCATAAGCAAAATGTTATTCATTATACTGCTAACTTAAACCTTATTAATTATAAACTTCAAAATTTATTCTATAATCTTAATTTAAATGGAAAAAAAATTTATGCAAGAGGCTATTGATCTTTCTAGAGAAAATATAGAAAAACAGTTTGGCTGACCATTTTGAGCAGTAGTTGTGAAAGATTGAAAAATTGTTTGAAAAGGCTTTAATCATGTAATAAAGAACAATGATCCGACTGCTCATTGAGAAATTCAAGCAATTCGTGATGCTTGTACAAACCTCAAAACCTTTGATTTATCATGATGTGAAATTTATAGCTCATGTGAGCCTTGTCCTATGTGTTTGTGAGCAATTTTTTGGTCTAGAATAGATAAAGTTTACTATGCTAATACTCAAGCAGATGCAGATGAAATTGGTTTTGATGACTGAAATTTTTATAAAGAATTTTCAAAACCAATAGATCAAAGATCTATTCCAGAAATTCAGATTATGTATGATGAAGCCAAAAAAGTATTTGATGAGCGAAAAGAAAAAACAAAAAACATTTTATATTAAAAAATATTTTTTAAGAATTATCTCTTAAACTATTTTACATTAACTCCATAATGTACTACTATCCAATACCACTTACCAGAAATAGCAACTCAAAATCACAGATCACTAAAAGTGTTGTGAACTATTGCATTATAATGTGGTTTGGAAGCTTTTCATTTTTCACTCATCCAGAAATCAAATCATTTTTTTAAAGCATTTATCATATCTTGAGTGCAATCAGATTTGTTACAACTATATACTTGATAGGCTACACTTTCTGTAAAGGCAGTGGCTTTATAATCAAAATTTATTCACAAACCATTAAACCAAGATAAAATTTTATCGTAATTGTAATATCAATCTCCAGGATTTCTAGTATGAGTGTTGCTTTTTATATTTTTTTTTGCTAAATTATCTGCCCAAACCAAGGCAGAATAATTTAATTTTTCATTTATTTTGTATTCTTTCAATCATAATTGCTTTCTTTCTTCATTATGCCATTGTAATATTGTTTTTTGTACTTTATCCCAATCTATATTTTTTACAACATCATTTTGATTTACAGACATTTCTTTTAATTGTAACAATTTATTTTCAAACAAATATACTAAATATCATATCATTTCTTTTTGATCTCAGGCAAAATTGTTTTTAAGAATTGAAAAGGAATCAATAATTTTTTTGTATCTATCTATTTGCCAAAAAACACTTTCTTTTTCCCATTCAGATTCTACTATCTTCATTAATTCATCTATTCTGATTTTGTTTTTTGCACTTATTTGATAATCAGCGTTACTAATTCATATAAAACCTATTATTAAAACAAAACTTAAAACAATCAACAATAATCTTTTTTTCATTTTCTTAAATAAAAAAATAAATTAACAAAATAATATATAATGTTCTAAAAGTTTAAAACAAGATAAGAAATTAACTAAATTATTAAATTTTATAAATGAAAAAACTTGAAACCTGAATTGTTTTTTATTAATTTGATGATTATTCTTCCTCTTCTCAATCTCATTTCAACAAAGGCATGAAGCGAAAATATTCTAAAAGTTGTAATCAAGTAAATCTTCAAACTAAAATTATTAATATTAATACTATTATACTTAATTCAGGATAAGAAAGAAAAACCAATCTTAGCCAGACAGAACTGATTATCCAATAAACTATGCTTGATATTATAATAAATTCTAACAGAGCAAACAGTTGTCATTTGCTAAAAAAATTAAATCCTTCGTTAAATACCTTATCTGTTCATAATATCAAAAACATAATAGGAAATATAGCAAAACTATTATTGAATATTTGTAGATCGATAATATTTGTTCCTATTATCTTGTCTAATCATAATATAACTAATATTGTTAAAAAGTATGTGACTATTAATAAGGAAATTTTTGCACTATGTAGTAAATAAAGTCTTTTTGTTATTAATCTACTTAATATTGTAGCTATAAATGCTATTATAAAAAAGACTATACTTACTTGAGTGCCCAATACTAAAATTGATAATCAGAATAATAAAGGTGTGAATGTGCCAAAAACTGATATTCAAATTATTTGCCTAAATGTAGTTACAACTAGAGTTGCGATAGTTAATGTTAGAAGTAATCATATAAGATTGATTGGCAAATCATTGGCTATTAGAGTGTCTACTAAGTAGGATAAAATCATCCACTTAGATGTATTTTTAAAATAAAGTGGCATTAACTCAACCAAAGAGTCTTTGTTTATATTTTTACCAAAAGATAGATCAGACAATAAACCTAATATTTGATTGTTTGGAACAATGTAGGTGTTTTTATTGTTTATTGTTAAGCTATATTTAGAAAGAAGTCTTTTCATAAAATGCTTGTTAGTGTTATTTATTACAAAAATTTCTTTATTTTGTAAATTTAGATTTTCAGAGTTTGATAACTTAGACAAAATTTGAAAAATAGAGTCGGTGTCTTTGTTATTTATTATGATTATATCTGAATTTTTAATTATATATTGATGGTCTAACAGATTTGTTTTTATTTCATCTTCTGCAAAAATATTATTGTTGGGAACAATAATTTTATTAAATAATATTGAATTGTTTTTGAAGTTAGTTTCGTAGCCAATTTTAAATTCTTCTAGATCTTGTCATATATAAATGATAGATTGATAAAAAACTTCAATTGTTTTTTCTATTTCATATTTACATCAATCTAAAGAAAAATCAGCCTTCAATAAATATTTTCACTCTTTCTCAAAATTATAAAAAAATTTATCTCATTGTGCTGAATCCATTTTTTGCTCATTTCTTCGTAAGCTATAGTTAACATTTATCTCACTAGACTTTACTCTCTCTAAAGAGTCTGAAACTTTGTATTCAGAAACTTGATTTAAGGTGATGGTAGATTCTCCTTTTATCTCAAATTCACTTATATCACAAGACTCCTGAGCTAATCAAAAAGAAATAAAACTTAAAAATGTTAAAATAACTAATAATGTTTTTTTCATTTTTTAAATAGTATTTAATAAATTTTTTTTTGTTTTTAATATTTTAAAATAAATCTCTTCCATAAATTTTAAATCATTTTCAAATTCTTGTTCATTTCTGTTTTTTAATATAATCGCTCCAACTTTTGAATATCAATCCCTAGTAAGTCATATCTTTTGTCATTTAAGTTCGTTTACTTTATTTAATCTATAAAAAGACTTTAGTTTTTTTATTTTTTTTATTATTTCTTGATTGTATCATAAAAATATAGATTTTTCTTTTGGATATAAAACAAAAGATGCAACATTATTTTTGAATAGTTTTTTATTGTGGCTTGTTATAAATGGGAAACTTAATAGCTTTATATTATATCATAACTGATATAACTCTAGTCTATATCCACCTATTCTTCAATTAATTTCGATCGTTTTAAACTCTCATTTTGAATTTATTTTAAACTCATGATGTATAAATGTATTTTTTATTTGTCCTCATTTTACAGTTTTATCAATAAACTCTTTTAGTTTTTTTTGATCTACTTTCTTTTCTATGTTTTTTGATATTATTCTAACAACATTACAAAAATCTTTTATTCAATAATCTACTCATAACTTTACTAAAACAGGTTTGGATAGATTGATTTTTTGTTCTTCATCTACATAATAATCTATTGTATACATATCTCAATCAATATATTCTTCTAATAATATCTCTTGTTCAGTTAGTTTTTTTTCTTTTAATTGTTTGATAGAGTTTGATATAAAATTAATTGATTTTATGTAATCATCATAATTTTCTATTTTAGAAACGCCACTACTTTGTATTCATCAGGTTGGTTTCATAATATATGGATATTTTTTTATGTCATCTTCTTTTATAAAAACTAATTGGCTCATAGATAATAGCCTATAATCAACTATAGTTTCAGGATACTTTTGTCAAATTATACTTCTTTGTAGATATTTGTTTAGAAATATGTTTGGATTGTTTGTTGTTTGTTGTTGTAAATCTAACCTTATTTGATTAACTAATTTTATTTCTTGCTCCTCAAAAGTATTTATAAATATTTTTCAATTTAAGTTTTTTAAATATGTTATAATTTCTGTTTCAGATTTAAATTCTACAATTGTGACTCATATCTTTTTTATATTCTCAATGTTTTTTTTTTCTAAAACAAAAGAATTGTCTTCTTTATAAAAATATATTACTTTTACTCAGATTTTTATTAATTCTTTAAACTCTTTTTTGTAGTAGTCAAATTTATGGAGTTTATGTAATTTTTTTTTTGAATAAAATCATATTAAATACATAGCTGTTTTGATATTAAATAATTAAATCTAAATTTTCTAATTTTAGTTTTCATTTGTACATTTTATCTAATTCACCTCCACCTTCTGTATATTTTTTGATTTTTTCATAACCATCTAAATATACTTTTTCTTTCATAAATATTGCTCATTCATTTACAACTGATGTATCGATAATTCCTTTTTTTAGCCTTAATATAGTATTAAAGACTGTCTCAATTTTTTTTTCTGGATATAGAAATTTTACTAAATCGACTAGTTTTGAAAAAGAATATTTTTGTGCTTCTTTTAATAAAAAATATCTTTTGTATATACTTAATTTTTCATAAGTGTTTGGAACTTTTTTGTTAGCATTATATATAGCTAATCACTCTTCGTCTATAATATGAAAGCCAACTCATTCTTTGAAAATTTTTCGGCCACTTTTTGATCAGTTTATATATCTTATAAGGTGAGTATCTATTTCGTGGGCTAAAATAGAGTCTAATTCTAGCTCTTGAAATGGGAAAAGTCTGTTTATTTTTATTCTTACATTTTTTCACATAAGAACACTAATCCTAGACAATGAGGTAGATGTAATAATGGTGTCTACTCAGACTATCCCTATTTTATTTAAATGCTTTTCTATTGCTGATTTTACTTCTCCTATATCCAATGTTTTTCACAATAAGGATCTGTCTTCTGGCTCTCATTCAAATATTTTACTTTTTGATAATTTTAATAGATTATTATTGATTTTACCAAATAGTTTTTCATTATATAAAAGAATATTTTTGTAATTTTTTGTTTTATAAGCCTTGATAAGATTTGTTCTAAATAATAAATCTTGTATTTTTTCTAGGAATAAATTTCATAATTTTTTGTCGTAGGTATTTTTATTTAATTCTTTTTGTATTTCTAAAAGCATTTTTTGAATATCTTTTATTTCTTTATCATCTGGAAACTTATATTTGAATTTGGGATTGTATTTTCATCTATGTCATATAAATTTATCAAGTTCTTCCAAATAGTTGATTGGCTTTAAAATTTTATTTAATATAAGTTTTTTTCATATTTTACTAATTTCATTGTCAATTTTGTGGAGTTTGTTTTTTTGTTCTATTTCTATATCTTTGTTACTCAATATTTGAGTGTTTTTGCTAGCTTTTTCTAAAGGTTTTATCAAAAATTGTGAACTTGTTGCTTTTCAAAGAATAATTTCATTTTCTGACAATGTTTCGTCCATTAAAAACTTAATATTTTTTAATATGATATCGTTGTCTGGTAGTTCAAGATGGATAGTAGATGTACTTTTCCCTTTAATTAATTCAAATAAATCTTTTGATATATAATTTTCTGATTTGTTTATATTAACTTTTATTAAAAGATCTTCATATACTACAGCATCTTCTCATTCTATACCTATATTTCCATTTTGTGATAAATATAATATCTTTTCTGATTGTATTTTGCTTACTTTTTTAGAAAATAAGGTTTTTGCTATTTCTACTCATTTCTCAGGATCAGATATTTTTAGATCAGAAATTTTATTTAGTATATTTCATAATTTTATGCCAGATATGTTTTGTACTTCCAATCATGCTCTGGCATTTATTTCCAATAATTTTGGTCACTCGTCAGTAATAACTCGATCTAATGCTAAATATCATAGATTAACAAAATATTGAATTTTGGAAGATAATAGTAAAATATCATCCCAATAGGGTATCTTTGTTGTTTTGAAAGATTTAAATTCTTCAGTAAATTTTCATTTGTATATTTTTTTATTTTGAAACATAGACTCTATTGTTCAAGTTCAAACTTCAATACCAAAACCGACTCATCAAGCAGCAAGATTTGCTTTTCATTCAGATTTTTTTGATGGCATTCTAACCATAGCTCAAACAGGCACAAGATTAAATACTATTATCCTAATGTCTGCTAATCCATATTTACAAAATTTTTTAAATGATTTGCTTGGAAATAATTTTTCTTCTACAATTACCTTATCTCATCAGCCTGTTATTGAGTTTTTCCCATCTAAGTTATCTAATATATATCTTCTAAAGGTGTTGTCATCTATTAGTTTACCACTGATACTATAAAAATGTGGTAAATTTGGTAATTTCTGAACCTTTTGTTCTATTTTATCAAATTTGTCTTTAATTTTTTGTAAAATATTTTTGGACTTATCGTTGTTTTTATTGTATTCTGTTTTACCTAAGAATTTTGTAATATAAATTCACTTTCCCTTTGATCATTTGTTTGGTTTGATCACAAACTCTTTGTTAGGTAAGGAACTAAAGTCCATAGCAAAAAGTTGCTTACGGTCTTTTATAATTGCGTAAGTCTTTGCAAAAGGTATTCATCTAACTGAAAGAAAATTCTTGGTTTCTATTTTTTCATTAGCTAAACGGATATCTTTTTTGTTGTTGAATTTTTTTATATAAGATAAATTTCTAGCATTTATTCATAGTATTCCAAAATTTAACATTTTATTATTTTTAATAAAGTAATAGCACTATAAATAAAATTTGATTAAAATCAACATTTGCATAAAACCTATAAAAATATTTTTTAGGTTGACTTTGTGTTATAATTATTTATAAGGTTTGTATAAACTATAAACAAAATGTAGAACAAATATAAAATTAAAAATTATGAAAAAATTAAGTACAATTTTCTTTTCATTGTTGATAATGGTTGTACTATCTACAATGAGTTCTTGTAAAAAAGAACAAAAATTACAGCCAAACAATAATATTTTAGGAAAAAATTTTATTGTGTTAGTTGATTTGGAGAAAGTTCACAAATCCAATCAGGGGCACATTAAAATTGCTAGAACTACAACAGATTCTTATAATTGGGATGATGAGGTTGTTGTTCTAAAGGGTCCTGCAGGCTACTCTCCTCTTTATCATAAAGCTGCGAGAGAGTTTGGGCAAGCTTATCAAAAGGAGATTATGCCTGACACTACACAATTGTGTGTAGACTGTATGCAAGAAAAAATCATAAAAAAATTCTTGGACCTTAAATGGGAAAATACAGCAGAAAAGGCATTCAAAAAAATGCGTTTAGCTATTCCCAAAGATCTTTATGAGGTATATCCAAGGTTTTTTGAGATATTTTTGTCTGCAGAAATGGAGTATCTTACTAAGCAAATTGGAGGAAATCCTAATTGGTATGGTGGGACTAGGTCGTTAGACCAAGAAAAGGAAATCATGAAGCTTTTTTACAAAGATGATACAGATTTCCAAGACCCCTGGGAATGTAATTGTAGTCCACATGTTTATGTTATGGACTATTATAAAAAGTATGTTCCAGGGAACAACAAAAAATCTCTTATTGTTAATGATGGTATCTTACAAGAAATACCTCTTTTACAAGAAGAGTTTGCTAGGCAGAGATATAATATTTTAGTTTCTGCTAATGGTGGATATGGATTGGTAAAAGACTATAAAACTCAATATGATCAAAACGAAGGTGTTTATTATTTAGAGATACCAGCATATTGAGTACATAATAAAAATGGCTTATTTTAATAAGCCATTTTTTGTAATAAACAATTTGAAATTTTCTTAGAAAACCGTATTGTGTTTATTGTTTATATTATATTTTTTCTTATGAAATTAAAAATTTATAACACAATGACTCATCAAAAAGAAGAATTTATCCCACTTATGGAAGACCAAAACTATTTATGAGTGAAAAAAGATTTTGTTTGAATTTATTCCTGTTGACCTACTGTTTATCGAAACCCACATATATGAAACATGAGAGCCTTTTCTTTTGCTGATATACTTAGAAACACTATTCAAAATGTTTTGGCTTACAAAACAAAGTCAGTTATGAATCTGACAGATGTTTGACATCTAACTGATGATGCAGATGATGGTGAAGATAAAATGGAAAAATCAGCAAAAAGAGAAAATAAAGATGTTTGGGAATTGGCGGATATGTATATCAAAAAATTTTATCAATACTTGGAAAGTTTAAATATAAAACCATTTGATATTTTGCCTAGAGCGACAGAACATATAACTGAACAGATAGATATGATATTAGAGTTAGAAAAAAAGTGATATACATATAAAATAGATTGAGACGGGATTTACATGGATACTTCTAAAATAGAGGACTATGGAAAATTGTCTGGATTAAAAAATCAATCTATAAAGGCATGAGCCAGAATTCAAAATGAAAATAAAAAAAATCCTACAGATTTTTCTTTACGAAAATTTTCTCCTAAATGAGAAAAAAGACAAATGGAACGAAATTCTCCATGGTGAGTTTGATTTCCTGGCTGGCATATAGAATGTAGTGCTATGTCTTCAAAATATCTTTGAGAACAATTTGACATACATACTGGAGGAGTAGATCACATTGGAGTACATCATACAAATGAAATTGCTCAAAGTGAATGTGCTTTTTGACAAAAACCCTGGGTGAAATACTGGATGCATAATCAATTTTTAAACTTATGAGGAAAAAAATTATCAAAATCTGAATGATGATTAGTTACTGTTGAGGACTTAGAGCAAAAATGATATTCGGCTTTAGATTTAAAAATGTTGTATTATACTGCTCACTATAGAAGTTTTTTGGATTTTAATCAAGATGTTTTGGATCAAGCTAGACAACAAAGACAAAATATTATAAAAAAACTTTCAAAGTCAGAGTTTCTAATAATTGACGCAAAATCTTACTTAGATCTAGAAACAAAACTCAACACTAAAGAATGAAAAGAATTTTTACAAAATTCAGTAGGAGCCATATTGGATGATTTAAATACGCCAAAATTATTAGCAGAAATAAATAAAGCTTTACACAATCCAAGCCTTGAAATTGTGTCTGTAATATACTGGTTAGATCAAAGACTTTTGAGATTAAATTTGTTTGATTTTTCTAATTTAGAACAAGAAAAAATAGAAATTCCGTTAGAAATCAAAGAATTGGCACAACAAAGATGGAAGGCAAAACAAGATAAAGATTGGACGAGAGCAGATGTATTGAGAGATCAGATTATATCAAATTGATGGAAAATACTAGATCGTACAGATGGCTTTGATTTGGAAAAAATTTAGTTGAGTATAATTATGTTTGTTTTTATGAGGGATAATAAAATAATAAATAGACCTTTGATAAAAAAAGCATTGTGGTTATTTGCAATAATTTTTTTAGTTCTATTTGTTTTTGTAATATTTGTTTTTTCTAAGAATGAAAAGATACTTCATCAGAGAAGTAGTTTAAAAGATACTTTGGATTTAACATTTACTACATTAAATCCATTTCCAAAAAAAGAAAAGATAAAATCAATTTATTTAGTGGCTGGATGAGATATTATGCTTTCAAGAAATATATGACGTTTGGGAAAATCAGAATGATATGATCGTATTTTTTGACCTTGAAAATATAACCCTGTGAATGATTTTGAAAACTGTAATTATGATGATTGTGTTTTATTGTTTAATTTAGAATCTTTATTTTATACTCCTGATAATGATGTCAAAGAAGCATGATTTACATTTAGGGCCAATACTGGCAATATCAAAACCTTACAACAATTAAAAGATAATAAAGATTTAATCTTATCTTTGACAAACAATCATACAATAAATGGTTGATTCAAATGAATTAATATGACAAAGGAACTTTTGGATGCTAATGGAATTTATCATGTTTGAGCAGGTTTGGACTTAGAAGAAAGTAGAAAAATTGGAGTCTTGACTAAAAATGATATAAAAGTGTGCTATCAAGCATATTCTTATGATTGACAGTATGTTAAGGTTTGAGAGTGAAAAATTTCTTGGAATAAAATAGATGAAAAAAATATTTTAGAAGATTTACAGTCTATGAAATTTTTAGATTGTGATGTAAAAATTATTATATTACATTGGTGAGCAGAGTATTATATAAAACCAAACACATCACAAAGGAACTTAGCAAAAACCTTAATTCAAGGATGAGCAGACTTGATTTTGGGAGGACATTCTCATGTACCATGAGTATTTACAAAGATAGACGATAAATTTGTTTTTTATTCTTTTGGGAATTTTATTTTTGATCAAAACTGGGGGAAAAGCACTAAAATTTGAAATGCAGACTATATTTATGATTATAATCTTAAAAGACACACTGTACCAACATACATTTCATTATTATGAGGTTTTAAAATTATAAAAAACTCTAGTGGAGTAGTCATTAAATTAGATAAAATAGTGATGAGTGAAGTGGAGAATTGACTCCATTCTCCTTTAGATAAAGAAACTTATCAATGAATTTATGATAGAATAGAGGAGTTGTAAGATATTTTTATTGTAGTAAGGAGAGAGAGCGTAAAATATAAAAAAAGAGAAGCATATTTTGTCCTCTTTTTTTTGTAAATAATGTTTATTTGTTTTCAGCTATTTTTTCTTCGCTATTTTTTAAAGTATTTGGATTTGGTCATGTTCTAAATGGATATTCATCTGGTACGTAAAATCATTTTATTTGACTTAGACATTTGCTTACATTAGTTTGTCGGTTTATAGGGCTAGATGCGTAAATCATCCCTTCATTATTTCCATATCTACTCAATTGTCTTACTGTGTGATAATGTCATAAATGCTGATTATTTAAAGTATCAGCAATAGCTTTTGCCCCAGCTAGAGCTGATCACATAGACACTCTATCTCATCTATCATTATTTCAAACATTCCCTATATTGTTTGCTGTTGTTAAATATCTTCCAAGTGTACTTTCAGCAAAAGCTACACATATTACCATATCTCTATCAATATTTGTTCATTTTACTGCATCTTCCCAAAATGCTAGCTCTCTATAAATTCCTACTCAATAATTTTTAATAAATTGCTCAGCTCTATCGTTTAATGTTTTTCCTGTCATAAATGTTACTTCTGACATGTCAATTTTTCTTGCATATTTGTCGTTGAGATATTTTATATTATATTCACTTGGAATAATTTCTTTATTTTCTATTACACTTAGATCTAAGAATTGAAAAGGATCTAAAGCAACTCAATCTTTGAAAATAAAGAATGTTAGGTTTGGTTCTTTTGATATAAACCCTGCTCCTTTTGTTCATGGCTCTCATCCTGAATATCAGATCAATTGTCACCTACGAATTATATCTCATTTTTTTACTAAAGATGTATTCATAAACATATATACGGAAATATATCATTTAGGATGTACTATTAACATTCGATTTATTCCAATTCATGGATTATCTGTGATATGATAAACTATTCAATCATTGGAAGCATAAATTGGAGTTAATTGTTCTGATTTAATTTGGATTCCTCGATTTGGAATGCCATACTCTTTTTCAAAATCTTTGTCTCAAAAATAGTTTCCAATTGCTTTTATTGGATATATTGGTCGTGCCATTGTTTGTAGATTTTCATTTTCTTTAGTATTACTTTTGTATAAATTTTCTAATTCTTTTATTTTCTCATTCATATTAAATGTAAGTCAATTGTATTGTTTTTGAACGACATTAGTTATCATAGTTGTCATAGCCTCATGAACATCCTTTCTATTATTAAATACCATATTAAAATTTTGTTGGGCCAATTGATCATTTTTATATAATTTCATAAATTCAATTAGGTAATTTTTCTTTTGGTGTAATGTGCTTAATATTACTTGGTATTCAGTAGCATCTTTATTGGCTTTTAGTTTCAACTCATTTAATGTTCTGATTAATTGTATTTGTTCTTCCTCATTTGAGCTTAAATCTTCCATTAACTTATTAAATTGTACTAAAATGGATTTTACTAAATGTTCGTTGGATAATGCTAGTGGAATATTATTATTCATAGCAAATAATTTAAACTCATCTATTTTATCACCATCAAAAATCTGATTATTTATTTTATATAAAAAACTAGCAAACTGTGAAATAATTTCTTTACTACTTTCAATTCAAGCTCTTGTATCTTTTAATTCTTGTGTTTTTATTAAAATATTTTTTTTATATCAAGCTATTTTTTGTAACATAGTTCAAACATAATCTGTTGTATAATTTATATCTTGTATTACAGACACTATTTCTGCCCTAATTTCTCTATATTTTTCAGAGAGATTTTCACTAAATCCAAGCTCTTTTCAATCTAATTCATATAATTGCTTTGTGATATCCAAAATACTTAATTCCAACTCTTTTATTGTTTTTGTGGCTTGATTCACATCAAAACTTTCTAAATTTTCTTGCAATTGATAGTATTGTCCATGAGTGATAGACCACATTCACAATATAGAAAATATTACAAACATTATTGTTTTGTAAATTGTTTTAGCATTTAATTTTTCAATGATTTTTGTCATTTTCTTTATTATAATATTTTAAATATAGCTAATTATACTTTAAAGTTCATAAATAATCAAAAAACACACTAAAATGGTGTGTGTTTGGGTTGACAAATGAATAAAAAATCTTATTTAGCTAAAAATTCTTTTTTTATCTTTTCTGTATTTTCTATATACTCTTGATCACTAAAAAATTTACGATCATCTGGATTAGATTTTCCTTCTAATCAAATGGCACAGTCTGGAATTAAATGAAAGTGTAAATGATTTATACTTTTGCCTATATTTCACTCTACTAGTCAGTCTCTGAGGAGTAGGTTTACGTCTTTATGTTTTTTTTGTAATTTTGTTGTCCATCTTTCTATTAATTTCCACATTTCATTTTTTTCTATTTCATTTAATTCTTTTAATAAATAGACTTGTCTTTTGGGTATTATCAATAAATGATTTTTTGCATATGGAGCACGGGCAGCTATAACAATAAAATTTTGCTCTTCCTCTACAATTTCCTCTTTTTTTATATGGATAAATGGGTTGTAGTTTTTTCCAAATTTCCTTAATGCTTCTATATATTTCATGTTTTTATTATTAACTTGTATTTAAAATTATTTTACTTTTTGAGACTAATCAAACTATAACTTATTACAAATCCAGACTATAGGCTATTACAAATTATAAAATTAAAGATTATTATTTATAGTAATTAGAAATTTCTATAATTTCATCTCGAATATCCATTTCTTGAATTTGTTGGCTGTGGGTGACAGTATAAAGTTTTAGCTCCCTTTGTTTTACAAAATCATTGAGCATGTCAGCAACTTTTCATACTGTATCTACATCTAAATTATTTATGGTTTCGTCTAAAAATAAAATTGGAGATTTTGTATAACTGGATATTGCTAGCATTCGTACTAATTTTAGGATTACTCTTTGTCAGCCACTCAGTGCTTTGATATCTCTTTCTCATTTGTCATCATATACCTTTACATCCATTTCTAAATTATCTCCTTTTTGTAGTAATTTTATATCTATGCTATAATCTACCACTTGAGCTAAAAATGAATTTATTATTTCTGTTAATGTTGGTAGGTATCATTCTAAAACATAAAACATAAGTTCTTTTGAAAAAATTTGATATAAGTGTTTTACTAGTTTTTCATCTTCTTTTAGTTTCAAAATTTCTACTTGGCTATTTTTGAAATCATCTATTAAAATTTCTAAATCACGAATATTGTTTTCCATATCTTTATTTAAATTTTCTAATTCTTGTATTTTTTGTATATCAAAAGACTCTAATTTTTGTGTTTGTTCTTTTTCTAATATTTTTAGATTTTCCAATTCTCATTCTATTTTTTTACTCTCTTGCTTATTGTTTTCAATTTGCTGTTGGAGTTTGATTTTTTCTTCTTTTAGACTTTCTATTTCTTTTTGAGAAACTTCTAATTCTAATATCTCTTTGTCTAATATTGAAATTTGTGTTTGATTGTTTTTTCGTTGGCTATAGCTTTCTTGAATTTTTTTGAAATCAATTTCAGTTAAAAAAGTTTTTAAATTATGAATATTTTCTTCTATTTTTTTGATTTCATTTTCTAAAGTTTCTGTTGTTTGTTGTTCTAATTTATCGTTTTGAGTTGATTTTTGATTTGTTTTGATTTTTTCTTCAATTTCTTTTATTCTATTTTCTAATTCATTTTTTTCTTTATTAAAACTTTCTTTTTGTTTTTCTAATTCTTGAAAAGTTTTTTTGTTGATATCTTTAATAAAAGGGCAGTAGTCGTTTATCTTAGAACAATGGTATTGAGATTCTTCATTGATAGTTTTATCTAAACTATTTATTCTATCAACAATGTTTTTAAGCTGTTGTTCTATGTTTTTCTTGTTCTCATTTAAGTTTCTTATTTCAATTTCTTTTTTTTCAGTTTCAGCCTTTGTTTTTATTTTTTCATTTTGAATACTTAGTTCTAAATTCTTTTTCTGATCAGATAAGTTTTGTCCTTTGGCAATAATTTCATTTATAGTTTGAATTCGTTCTTCAATATTTTCTGCTTGTTTTGTAATGAAACTACTAATTTCACTTGGGATCTTTTTTTGTAAATCAACTCAATTTAGTATTTTTTCACCTTCTTGTAGCAAAACTAGTTTATCTTTCTTTTTTTTATTTATAAGTTCGGGATTTATTTCATTTAATTTTTTGTGAAAATATTCTATCTTTTTTTCAAAATTTACAGAATCATTGTTGATTATTTTAATACTTTCTTGTTTGTTTTTGATTTGCTCTTTTGTATTTTGAAGTTTTACAAAAAATTCTTGATAGGAATTTTTTTGTATTCAAATATAATTATTTAATTCTATATTTAAATTTTTGTCAAATGTTTGAACACTAAATCAATCTATATTGATCTTGTCAGCTATCAATTCTCGTTCTTGAATTAGTTCCTGATTTTTAAAAAAAGATCTATTAAAATTTGCATTTATTTCTTGAATATTTATTTTTTTGAAATTTTGGATAAGTTTTTGCAATATGTTTTTAATTTTAAAATCATAATTGCTTGTGTCAGACTTTATTTTTAGTGTGGTCTGAATATCTCTTCTTTTGTTTGCAATTTGATCTTTAATTTCATCTATTCAAATTAGATTAAAAATATTTTTCATTACAATTAATCTTTCCGCGGCTTGGAGCTCAAAAATATTTTCACTATCTTGTAGTAAAAACATAGTACTCAAAAAAGCTTCTCTAGGAGCTAAAATAGCAGATAAATTTCCTTCTAAATCTCTTTCATTTTTGAAAGTAATTTCTTCTAAGTTAGCTCAAGTGGTTTGTAAAATTTCATGTATATCTTTGTCATAATTTTTTGGAATTTCTCATATTAGATTGTTGACCAAAAAAAGTTGAGAAGCAGAAGAGTCTTTTACAGGTCATTTGCTTATATTTCTAACGATTAAGTATTTTTGTCCATTTGTTTCAAAAAGTAGTTTGATAAATCAGCTTTTTCTATCTACATTCAAAACATTTCTACCAGTATTTTTGTAAAGAGCATAAACTGGTCAATCAAAAAACAAAAAACTTTTTCCACTACCAATTGGAGCTTTGATTAAAAATTTTCCTTTATCAAAAAAAATATTTATGATTTTATCTTTGAATGGTCAAATATTTTGATAAGATATTGCTAATAAATCCAAAATTATTTTTTAAATATAAATATACCTAGCATACTAGAATACTTTTCTTTTTCAAGATTTGATTTTTTGTATTTAAAATATACTTTATTTGTTCTGGACTTTTTGATATAAATTTATATAATGTTTTTTGTTATTTTATTTTATTAAAAATATAAATTATGGTTAATAAAATTTTTTGATTTATGTGAGCTCCTGGATTAGGAAAAACTGTTGCTATGAATATAGCAGAGCATCCAGAAAATTTAAAATCATTAAAGGAGACTTTATGATTGGAAAAAGATTTGACGGTAGATGTTGTAAAAAAAGACACATCTAGACCAAATAGATGAGCAGACGATAGGCTTAAAAATTCTTGAATTCCTGAACAAAATTTTATTGATGATAAGGAAAACTATGTATGAGAATATACCTTGACAAACAATAATGCTAAATATGCATATCATGTAGATGAATTAAACAAAAAAGCAGATGTTTTAGTTGCAGAACCTAGTATACATCATTTGTCTGCTATGAAGACTCATTTACAAGATAGATTGGTTGTTGTGTTGATAGCTGCAGATACAGAATATAGAAAAATTAGAATGGGAGGTAGAGGTACTGAAGAAGAATCGCAAATAAATAAAAGATTAATTGAATGAGATGTACAATTGTTTATTGCTAGTAAACTATCTGGAGAAGACTGAGAAATCTTATCTAAAATGATAGACCCAAAATGATATGAAATTTATGAACTTATATATTCTTCTTGATGAGATATGAAATATTTAGATAATATGAAAAATTATTTTATGAATTTAGTTTGAGAAGAAAAGTTTGTAAATGATGCTTCTGACGAATACTTTAAAATGATTATTAATAACACAAAAAAATGAGATACAGAAAAATTGTTTGATCATATTATAGTTCGTAGTTTAGAAAAAGATGAATTGGCTGGTGATAATTTTTTAATTGAGTGAGATTTTAGAGACAATATAATAGGAATAATACAAGAACATTTATCTAAATAAATTCTATTATACAAATAATTTAGTTTATAAAAAATAAAAGTCTGCTAATATAGCAGACTTTTATTTTTTTGTTTTGAATATGTTTATTTTCAATACTTAGCACTTGATCATAATCTTTCTTCAATTCTTAATAATTGATTATATTTTGCGATTCTATCTGTTCTACTAGCTGAACCAGTTTTGATAAATCCAGTATTTAATGCAACAGCCAAATCTGCGATGAAAGTATCTTCAGTTTCTCCAGATCTGTGAGAAATTACCGCTCTCATATCATTGTCGTGAGCCATTTTTACAGCAGAAATAGTTTCGCTAACAGTTCATATTTGGTTTAATTTTATCAAAATACTGTTTGATAATTTGTTTTCTATTCCCATTTTAAGTCTTTCAATATTTGTCACTAACAGATCATCTCATACTGTCATTATTTTGTCTCCAAGTTTTGTATTCAATTCTTTCCATCCTTCAAAATCATCTTCAGCCATACCATCTTCTATAGACATTATTGGATATTTTGCACATCGGTCTTGGTATAAGTTTACTAATTCACTTGCTGATAAAGTTTTTCCTTCTCCAGATAATTCATATTTCCCATCTTTGTAAAATTCGGAAGAAGCGACATCTAGTGCTAATTTGATTTTTCATGTATATCCTGCTTTTTCAATAGCTTCTACTATTACTTGTAAAGCTTCTTCATTACTTCATAGATTTGGGGCGAAACCTCATTCATCTCCTACAGAAGTTGCTAGACCTTTTGCTTTCAAAATCGCTTTCAAATTATGGAAAATTTCAGTTCATTGTCTCAATCATTCTTTGAAGTTTGGAGCAGAAACAGGAACAATCATAAATTCTTGAATGTCTACATTATTGTCTGCATGACTTCCTCAGTTCAAAATATTCATCATAGGATAAGGTAAAGTGTTTCCGTTATCTAAGAACTCATAAATCCATTTTCATTCGTTTGTCGCACAAGCATTTACAAAAGCCATACTTACTCCTAAAATAGCATTTGCTCATAGTTTTGACTTATTTTTTGTTCCATCAAGCTCTATCATAAAATTGTCTAATTCCACAAAATCAGAAAATTCTTTGTTTTCTATGTTTGATTTTAATGTAGTGTTTACATTATTTACAGCATTCAAAACTCATTTCCCTAAATATCTACCTTTGTCGCCATCTCTCATTTCTAGAGCTTCGTGAACTCAAGTACTAGCTCCAGATGGAACTATAGCTCTTCACATTACTCAATTTTCTAAAGTTAATTCTACTTCTACAGTTGGATTCCCTCTACTATCCAATACCTCTCTTCCGTGAATTTTACTAATTTTTACCATTTTTAATATTTATTTAATAATTTAAAATCATTTTTTTGAATTGTTTTATTTATTCTATCAAACTTTTACCATTAATCTATATGAAATTTTATCTCAGGCATAAATTCAACACTGTTTCATGCTCATATAGATCACATTAATGAAGTTTTTATTTTTTCTGGTAATTCCTTTCTTAATATATTTACTGCATCATTTCAAGTACAATGTCCTGGTATGATAAAACTAATATCAATCTTCTTTAAATATTCAACAATATTCATAATTTCTTCATAACTTGATTCTACTAAATGTAATCATCAAATAATTCACATAATTTTTTTGTTTCAAGTTATTTTGATAGCATTTTCTACAATGTTGATTATTCCAGGATGAGAGCATCACACAATTATCATAATTCACTTCTTTCCAAAATCTAATATAGCTGATTGCTCTTTTGCGTTTCATCAATCCATAGATCATGTTAAGAAAAATCATTTCTCTATTTCCCAATAATTATCAACTTTTATTATATTTTTATTTTCTAATGATTTAAAATCTTTTGGTACATATATTTTTTTTGTTTTATATTTTTCAATAAATTTTGGTAGAGCATGAACGTGATCATAATGATCGTGAGATATTATAATTCAATCTAATTTTTCTGGATTTAGATTTAATTCTTTAAAGTTATACTCTAGTCATTCAAATATCTGAGCACAATCAAATAGGTAATTCTTTCAATAATATTTAATCCAAAAAGATACTCAGTGTTGGGCCAATATATTGTTCATCAAACAAGTATTTTCAGCAACAATCGTTATGCTTGAATTGTTGTTTTGCATATTTTATTTAATAATTTAAATGTTGTATTTTTTGACCTCCTTTATTAAAGGAGGGGTGGCGCGAAGCACAGGAGGATTTAAATCCCTCTGTCCTACGGACATCTCCCTTTATCCAGCTATGCTGGACTTCCTCCGGTCGCAAAGGGAGACAAATTTTTGTTTTATTCGACTAAAGAATTTCCCGTCATTTCTTCTGGTTTTTCTATTCACATCAATTCCAATATAGTCGGAGCAATATCACTCATTCATCCATTTTTTAATTTTACATCACCTGCATTTATCAATGTCATCCTTACAGGATTGGTTCCATGAGATGGATTTATTTCTCCATTTGGATACAACATATTCTCTGCATTACCATGATCAGCCATCAATATCATAGCATAATCTTGTTCTATTCATTTTTCTACTATTTTTCAAACACATTCATCCACTACCTCACAAGCTTTTATTACAGCATCAAATACACCACTATGTCATACTAGGTCAGGATTGGCATAATTTACAATTATTAAATCATATTTTCATATTTCATTCAACAATTTATTGGTCACTTCATAAGCAGACATTTCTGGTTGTAAATCATAAGATTTTACTTTTGGAGATTTGATCAGAATTCTAGATTCTAATTTATTTGATTTTTCTTTTTGAGAATTAAAGAAAAAAGTTACATGAGCATATTTTTCAGTTTCTGCGATTCTAAGTTGTTTCAATCCATTACCTGAAATTACTTCTCATAAATTATTAACTACTTCAGTCTGTGGAAAAGCTACAGGTAATTCCCAATCAGAATCATATCTACTAAAACACACATATTTTATGTTTTTAATTTGTTTGTTTGGTTCTATTTCACAAGCTGGCAATCTTGCAATCATAGAAGAAATTTGTCTAGATCTATCGGCTCTAAAATTATACAATATTACAGCATCATTTTCTTCCAACAAAGCTATTGGATTTTCATTTTCATCCACAATACTTGTCGCTTGTATATAATAGTCAGTTTTATCTCATCTTTTATATGCTAATTCTATAGCTTCTTTTGCAGATTTTGCTTTAAATCACTTTCATTCAGTCATCAATTCATAAGCTTTTATAGTCCTATCCCAATTTCTATCTCTATCCATAGTATAATATCTGCCTATTACAGAAGCTATTTTTCCTACTCACAAATCTTTTATCACTTTTTCTGTATCTTCCAAAAATCATATTGCAGATTTTTCAGGAACATCTCTACCATCTGTAGTCAAGTGTATATATACACGATCAAAATTTTCTTTTTTACATAATTTTAATATTTCATGCATGTGTCTATAATCAGCATGTACTCATTGATCAGAAAATAATCAATTTAAGTGAAGTGCCGAATTATTGTTTTTACAGTGATATATTGCCTTTAGCAATTCTATATTGTCAAAAAATCTTCCAGTCTTTATTTCTTGGTTTATAAGTTCGTATGGTTGCCAAACTATTCTTCCTGCACCTATAGTCAAATGTCCTACCTCAGAGCCACCTTGTACTCATTCAGGATTTCATACAGCATTTCCACTGCATTTCAGTAGGCAATTTGGATATGATTTGTTATAATTATCATCATTTGGAGTGTTTGCATGATATATTGCATTTCAATGTGTTTCTTTACTATAACCTCGTCCATCACGGATGATCAACATTACTTTTTTCATATTTTTATTATTTTTCAAATAAAAAAAACTGCTTTCTACAATTAAGATTATAAAAATTTTAACAAAATTCAACCGTAATTAAGTAATCGTTGAATAAAAAACAATACTATTGGGAAAGATGTTTTTAAATCATAAATAAACAATTTTGTCAACTAATTTTTTTGAAAAGATTTATGTTTTTTTGTTTTTTTAATCAATTATACTTATAATTAAAAGAGCAAAATTTTATATTGTTTATTTTGTTATGTATACAACTCTTGAATATTTAGAACATCATATTAAAGTTAAAAAATCAAAAAAAAGTCCAAGAGGTTTTTTTAGAGAAATAAAATTGCTTGTTGTAATTTTTGTTATGTCTTTTGTGTGAATGCTTCTATTTACAAACGCACAGCTGTTTTTTTGAATAAAAGATAATAATGAAATAGTTAATTGGAATCAAGAAACTATAAGCACAAATAATACTGTTTCTTTGTTGCTTGAGTCAGAGCAAGAAGCAAAAGAGTCTTTTGAAGAAAAACAGAAAGAATTAGATTCGTTGATTTTACATTATGAGAATAATTTTAACATAATTGAAAAAACTCCTAGTATGACCACAGAACAAGATTTACAACAAAATATGAAATCTTATGATTTTGATTTTAATTTACTTCCGCCAATGGATAGATTAATCGTTTCAAAGATTAATTTGGATGTTCCTTTGATAGATAGTAAATATAAAAACGAAATAGATTTTACTCAAGGAAATTTTGACGAAGAGTTGGAAAACGGGGTAGTAAAATATCCCACAACTCCACAACCATGATCTGAAGGAAATACTTTGATTTTTGGACATACATCTCAAGAATGGCGACAAAAAAATCCATATTGAACGGTTTTTTCAAAAATGCCAGACTTGAATCAGTGAGATACAATAAAGCTTATACGATGATGAAATCTTTATGAATATAAAATTGTAGAAAAAATAATAGTAGTTCCATCAAAAGTAGATTCTCAATTTCAAAAGTATCAATGAATTTGATGAGATTATGTTACATTAATGGGTTGTTATCCATTGGGTAGAACAGATAAAAGAATGATGATTACAGCAAAGAGAGTTGGATAGAGTAGTTTAATATTAGGTCATATTGAGCTCGTAGGGTAAGGATAGTGCATATGGATTCTTCGCTTCGCTCAGAATGACGATACTCTTCTGTCATTTTGCTTGCCTTGAAAAGATTTCGATGGACTGTAATTGTTGGGAGAAATCTAAAAGCATTAAAGCAAGATTTCTCGCAAGTTATGACACTCGAAATGACAATAGATGGAATGACAATGTTGTGTGGAAATGGATTCTTCGCTACGTTCAGAATGACAGCTTTAGATTATAGGTTTTTTGTTAGTTCGTAAGTATCTTTTGCTATCATAAGCTCTTCGTTTGTAGGCACAACCATTACTTGAACTTTAGAATCATCAGTAGAAATGATTTTTTCTTCTCATCTAAAATCGTTTTTATTTTCATCTAATTTGACTCCAAGCCAAGAAAGTTTATCTATTATCAGTTTTCTAATATAGCTAGAATTTTCCAAAACTCATGCTGTAAATACTATTGCATCACAGCCATTCAAAATTGAAACATAAGCTCAAATGTATTTTAATATTCTATGAATATACATATTCATAGCCAAACTTTCTTTTTCTTTACCAGCTATGTGTCCGTTTTCTATTTCTCTCATATCACTAGAATTTTCGGATATTCACAAAACTCAACTTTCTTTGTTTAAAATCTTGTCTAAATCTTGAGATGAAAGTTTTTCTTTTTCTTGTAAAAAATTAATTATTGCAGGATCTATATCTCAGGATCTTGTTCACATTATCAATCATTCCAATGGAGTCATTCCCATAGAAGTATCTACTACTTTTCAATTTTTTATTGCAGAAATGCTTGCTCCATTTCCTATATGGCAAACTACCATTTTTGTGTTTTTTTCATCTTTTCACAATATTTCACATGTTCTTTGAAACACATAATTGTGAGAAGTTCCATGAAAACCGTATCTTCTGATTTTATATTTTTCATAATACTTGTAAGGAATGGCATACATATAAGCTTCTGGATTCATTGTTTGATGAAATGCTGTATCAAAAACTGCAACATTTGGAATATTAGGAAGCAATTTTTCTACTGATTCTATTCACATAATATTTGCTGGATTGTGTAATGGAGCAAGAGAAATGAGATTTTTTAGTTCCTCTTTTACTTGAGTATCAACAACTATTGATTGTGAAAATTTTTCTCATCCGTGTACAACTCTATGTCATACAGCAGAAATTTCATCTAAAGATTTTATCACTCATACTTCCGTGTCTACTAATAGATCTAAAACCATTTTTAATGCTTCGTCATGATTTTTAATTTCGATTTCAATTTCTTTTTTTTGATCGTTTGAACTTTTGTGCTTTATGGCACTTCCACTTATTCAAATTCTATCTACTAATCATTTTGCTAAGACATTGTTGTTGTCCATATCAAAAAGTTGGTACTTTAACGATGAAGAACCAGAATTTATTACTAAAATTTTCATTATTTATTATTTCAAAATAAAAACTTACCAATAATTGGTAGTACTTATGATGATAGAAATCCAAAGCTTAAAATCAACTATTTTATAATTTTACATTCGTCTAAATTTTTTACTCCAGCTGCATTAGCTTCTTCTATATCTATATGAAAATCCAAAGCTCATTTTGAATCTGCTCTAACTATTACATTTTCAAAAATTAATCATCTTTCTCATTCTGTTTTAACGCTTACGATTTGACTGTTTTCGAGTCAAAATTCTTTAGCTTCTTCTAAATTCATATGGATATGTCTTTGGGCTACAATTGCTCATTTTTCTGTTGTAATACTTCCATTTGGTCATATAATTTCTAATCATGGTGTGTTTTCTAAATCTCCAGAAAGTCTAACTGGGGCGTTTATTCCTAATTTATAATTGTCTCAGAGTAGTACTTCTATTTGAGTATCCTTTCTGTATGGTCATAAAATCCTAACTTTTGATATCTCTCATTTAGGTCATTTTAAGACAACACATTCTTCAGCAGCAAATTGTCATGGTTGTGATAAATCTTTGATTTTTGTTAATTCATATCATTCTCAAAACAACAAATCAGCATCTTTTCTTGAAAGATGGACATGTCTATTTGAAATTCAAACTGTTAATTTCATCTTATTGTTAAAAAAATATAAAACTATCTAACATAGACTTCTTTGAAGTGTTTTTTGAACAAATTTTCAGCTTTTTGTACTGCCTCTTCTGTTGGAGCTGCTACTCAGTGTAACTCATATTTTCGTCATAACTCTTTCCATTTATGTTCTCCAAAAGTATGATAAGGAAGAATTTCTAGTCTTTCTATACATTTGTATTTCCCATATTTTTCTCATAGCATGTTTATATATTCTTCTTGATCAGAATATCAAGGCACTAAAACATACCTAATCCGTGTTCTTTTGTTGTTTTTCTCTAAATAATCTAAGAAATTAAAAACATTTTTATTTTCTTGTCATGTAATTTTTTTGTGCCAATCGTTGTCTATATGCTTAATATCCAATAAAATCATGTCGGTATATTCCAACAATTCCTCTACATTTTTATTCCAAAGACATCAGTTTGTATCTAGACAAGTATGTATGTTTTCTTTTTTTAATTTTTTGAATAAACTAATTAGGTCTTTTGCTTGTACTAGTGGCTCTCCACCTGAAATCGTACAACCACCTCTAGTTCAAAAATAAGGAACTGTTTGTTTTATCATCTCTACTAATTTATCTATTTCCATTTCTTTTCATCAATTTATTGGAATAGTGTCAGGATTGTGGCAATATATACATTTGAAAAAACATCATTGTAGAAATAGAACAAATCTAATTCAAGGTCATTCTTGAGTTCAAAAACTTTCTATAGAGTGTATTTTAAGCATGGATTATTAGGTGTTTGTAAAAGGTGGTTATGAAACATTGTACTGTCTTTGAAGGCGAAGGATATAATTAGTAAAGGAAGTCCCCCCTTTTTAAGGGGGATTAAGGGGGATTAAATAAGAGTACTTTCATTAGTTCAAATCCCCCCTTCCCCCCTTATCAAAGGGGGCGTTCCTTACGAATAAAGTTCGTTATTACATACTTTCGTGGAATGTTCTAGATATTACCTCTAGCTGGTGAGCTTTTGATAATCTAGTAAAGTTTACAGCATAACCAGAAACTCTGATTGTTAACTGTGGATATAATTCTGGATGTTCATAAGCATCCATAAGTTTTTCTTTATTCAAAACATTTACATTGATGTGATGAGCTTTTTTTGTGAAATATCAATTTAGCATATCTACTAAATTTTCTACTTGTTCTTTTTCATCTACACCTAATGATTTTGGTATAATAGTAAATGTGTTTGAGATTCAGTCTTGAGAGCATTCATATTTGAATTTACTCACAGAATTTAATGATGCAATAGCTCAGCTAGTATCACGACCGTGCATTGGGTTTGCTCCTGGAGCAAATGCTTCTCAAGCTTTTCTTCAATCTGGAGTTGCTCATGTGTTTTTTCCGTACATTACATTTGATGTAATTGTTAGTAATGAAAGAGTAGGATTTGCGTTTTTGTATGCGATATGTTTTTTTAATTGTGCATCAAAATATTCTACTACTTCTTGTGCTATAGAATCTACTTTGTCGTCATCGTTTCCAAATTTTGGGAAATCTCACTCTATATTATAATCAGTAGCAATTCATTTCTCGTTTCTAACAGGAGTTACTTTTGCATATTTTATTGCAGAAAGTGAATCTGCTATAATAGATATTCCAGCAATTCCATAAGCAATATCTACTCCATAATTGGCGTCTATAAATGCCATTTGTGCTCTTTCGTAGTAATATTTGTCGTGCATATAATGTATAATATACATAGATTTTGCATAAACTCTAGCTATTTCGTCCATAGCTATTTTAAAATTTTCCCAAACTTCTTGGTATTTCAATTGACCATCACTGAGTTTTTTGATATCCAAAAGTTTTTCTTCGCTTTCTTCTTCTTGTCATTGGTTGATAGCTAATAACAATCATTTTACTAGATTTGATCTAGCACCAAAATGTTGAATTCTTTTTCATAGTTCTTGATATGATACACAGCAAGCAATACCATAATCATCAGAACCACGAGTACAAACCATCAAATCATCGTTTTCATATTGTATAGAAGAGGTATCTATTGATACTTTTGCACAGAATTTTTTGAAATTTTCTGGCAAATCTTTTGACCAAAGTACTGTTAGATTTGGCTCTGGAGATGCTCATAAATTATACAATGTCTGCAAGAATCTGAACGAAGTTTTGGTAACTTTTGTTCTTCAGTCTATAAATTGTCATCATATAGATTCTGTTACCCAAGTAGGATCTCCACCAAAAATTTCGTCATAAGATGCTGGTCTAAGATGTCTAACCATTCTAAGTTTCATTACAAATTGGTCTATAAGTTCTTGTGCTTCATCTTCTGTGATTTTTCATTCTTTTAGATCTTTTTCTATATAGATATCTAAGAAACTTGATACATTTCCAAGTGACATAGCGGCCCCATCTTGTTCTTTGATAGCTGCTAGATATGCAAAATATAACCGTTGTACTGCTTCTTTTGCATTTGTTGCTGGTTTTGATATATCAAAACCGTAGCTATCAGCCATTGTTTTTATATCTTTCAAAGCTTGGATTTGTTGTGATATTTCTTCTCTAAGTCTTACTTTTTCATCAGTCATATCTCATGTAATGTTGGATTTTTCCCATTCTTTATTTTCTAACAAAATATCAATACCATATAGAGCTAATCTTCTATAATCTCAAATAATTCTTCATCTTGCATAGTTGTCAGGCAATCAAGTAATAATGTGTTTACTTCTAAACTGTCTTATCTCCGCATCATAAGCACTAAATACTGCATCGTTGTGGTTTTTTGCATAATGAAAAATATCTTTTACTCTGTCGGACATTTCCAATCATCTTTCTTTAATCGCATTTTCTACGACTCTAACACCTCCAAATGGTTTCATCGCTCTTTTCAAAACTTCATCTGTTTGAAGTCAAACTATCACTTCGTTTTTTTGATCTATGTATCAAGGTTTGTGGCTAGTGATCGTTGATATAGTTTCAGTATCGATACTTCTGCATCAATTATTGTCTCTTTCTTCTTTTAGTGCAATTTTACATTTTTCTCGTAATTCTTGAGTTTTTTTTGTTGGTCATACTAAAAAAGAGGCATCTCCATGATATGGAGTAATGTTTTCTTGGATAAATCATTTTACATCTAATACTTCTTTCATTCTTTGTTTATAATTATGAATTAAAAATAATTTTTTTGTGATAGGAAAGCAAACGTTATCAATATTGCTTTGATATTCAACATTTTAGCTAAATTATTACAACAGTTTTTTGAAAACTATAGTATAATTGTTTTAATTTTTCTTATTTATGATTATATTATAGTCGTTTTTTTGAAAAAAGCAAAAAATTGATTAGAAAATTAGCTAATTTCTAAAATTTTTATATTTGTTGCTAAAAAATATTATTGCTAATGGATTTGTTATTCACAACAATATTTGACTAAAAAAACAATAATTAGTTGAAAAAAAATCTTATTGAAAATGGAAGAGTTTTAGTTATTTATATTTTATAGTTGTTTTTTTATATTTTTTACAAAAGAATTATGGCAAAAATCTTAGTGACTTGATCTACATGACAAATCTGATCAGAATTAGTATTGGAGTTGAGGAAAATTTATTGATGAGACAATGTGGTGGCTTTAGGAAATAGGACAAAACCTTCTGATGAATTATTGAATTCATGACCATTTGAAACAGCAGATATCAAGGACATACAAAAAATAAGAGATATAATCGAAAAGTATGAAATAGATACAATTTATCATTTAGTGAGTTTACTTTCAGCAACAGGAGAACAAAATCCAAATTTGGCTTGGGAGGTAAATATGTGAGGCTTAAAAGATATGTTGGATTTGGCTGTAGAATACAAGATCAAAAGATTTTTCTGGCCAAGTTCTATTGCAGCATTCTGACCAAATACTCCTAGGATAAACACTCCTCAATATACTCCAATGGATCCTACTACAATGTATGGAGTGACCAAAGTAGCAGGGGAGTTGTTGTGTCAGTATTATCATCAAAAGTATGGATTGGATACTAGAAGTTTGAGATATCCATGAATTGTTAGTCGAAAAACTCTTCCATGAGGATGAACAACTGATTATGCTGTAGCGATTTATTATGATGCTATACAAAAAGGTGAATATGAGTTTTTTGTAAATGAACAAACAGTATTACCGATGATGTATATGCCTGATGCTATCAAAGCAACAATAGATATCATGCAAGCAGAACCAGAAAAAATTAAGATTCATACGAGTTATAATTTGACAGCTTTCTCTTTTTCTGCTAAAGATTTGGAAGAAAATGTTCGTAAATATATTCCAGAATTAAAATGTAGTTATGCTCCAGATTTTAGACAAAATATTGCCAATTCTCGACCAGCATCTATAGATGACTCATCTGCACAAAAAGATCGGGGTTGGAAAGCTGATTATGACTTGGATGCTATGTCACAAGATATGATAGAAAATTTAAAAAAAAGACTTTCATAAAAAAATAGAAATTTCCTTGCAAAAGGGTAGTATTTAGTTATACACTCAATCATTAATTTTTTATATATTAATTTAATTCTTATGAAAAGATTGTTGTTTGTGTTGCCAGTATTGGCTTTGTTTACTGTTTTGTTTGCTGGATGTTCAAAAGATTCTGAGTATATTCAGTGTACAGAAGAACAAAAATCAGCTGAAGTTTGTACTTTGGAATATTTCCCAGTTTGTGGAGATAATGGTGTAACTTATGGAAATGCTTGTTCAGCTTGTGCTAGTCAAGAAATAGATTCTTACAAAAATGGAGAATGTGAACTTGACTGCGATGAAGATGATGAAACTTGTGGAATAGATGAATTGGAATAATTGTCTCTAAGTATAATAAAAAACTCCGAATTATCGGAGTTTTTTTTGTAAAGGTTTTTTGTGTAAGTAGAGAGTTGTGTATTTATCAATAGTAAGTGTTTTTTATTTAAGGAATTTTATATTCGTCGTTTACTCATAGGAAGTAGTATAACTTTTTTCTTAAAAACATCCTCTACGTATTTTTTCATTTGTAAAGGCATGACCAAATATTCAGATGCTGCATGTGATACTCCAATTAATGAAAGAGTAGTTGTTTTTTCAAATTCTTTTACTTCTTGTAATCTCACTCTTCAGCGATCTGTGTCGACATGATTGAATATTTCTCATGATATATAACAATCAACACCTAGTTCTTCTGCTTCCTTCAGATAGGCGACATTGTCCCCACTTCATGGCATGATAGCGATTTTGCTTATTTTTTCTTTGTTTACTCAAGCTACATCGCAATATGGTATTCCAAATATTTTTTCACACTTTTTTATAAGTTTCTGTGTGGAAATAGGTGTTACCTCGCAGATTTTTCATGCAAATCCGTTTGCAAATGGAACGAATTCTTTTGTCATTTTTCCTCATAATGCTTCTATGATTGCCACTCCTGTTCCTATTGTATTGTTTGTATCCATTGGTGCATGACAAGAGTATATGGAAAGCTGTTTATCTTTTATTTTTTTTAATGTTTTTGGGTCTATTGGGTGAAAAAATGTTCATGTATTTCCTTTTGGATCTCATGATGACATAAAAATAGGGTGATGAAGAAACAGCAAATCTCCAGCTTGTGATTTTTTTATAAAATTTTCAAGCACTTCTTCTGATGGGAATACTGATAAAAATATTGTGTTAACTTCTTCTCATCCTTTTATCATCAATCCATTGAATCTTGAACAAAAATCTTTTTCGAAAAAGTTTTTTCGCTTGAATCCAATGGGATCATAGACCATAGGAATAAAATTTTTCATGGATGGGTCCATATCTAAAGCATTTAGTTGAAAAAACTCATCGAGTGTTTTTGTGATTTCTTTTAGTTTCATAGTTTTTTTTGAGTGAATTATATTAAAAGAGATAATATAAATAATAAGAATAATTTTTCTAAAATCAAT
>JALOAF010000037.1 GCA_023228925.1 Candidatus Absconditabacterales bacterium
AAGAGCTAATCTTGCTCAGGTATTAATAAGAATTGATAAAATTGATGAAGCGGTAAAAGAATTTGAAAAAGTTCTTCAAACAGGTAATGTAAGCTCTAATACATACAATTTAATTGGATATGCGTATATGCTTATAGATAAACCAGTTTCAGCAGAAAATGCTTATAGACAGGCAATGCTTTTGAATAGAAATGATAAATCGGCAATGGCAGGACTTGCAAGAACATTACTTGCACAGAAAAGATATAATGAATGTATTTATGCAGTAAAAGAATTATTAAAAGAGGAGCCACGAAATAAAGATTTATGGTATATTCTAACAAATTGTTATTCAGAAACGGGTCAGATAAAAGAAGCTATTAAATCGCTTGAAACAGCAAATATAATATCTGATGAAAATTACAGCTCATTTATTACTCTCGGGGATTTATATCTTATGAATGAACAGTCAGATTACGCTGCTGCAAATTATCACAAAGCTTTTAAACAACAGGGTGCAAATCCGAAAGATATTGTAAGAGCTGCGTCAAATCTTTTTGATTATGGAAATGTTGATGAAGCCTACAGAATAATAGAGAATAACAGAAAAAAAATATCTACAAACACTCAAGAGGAAAAAAAATTAAAATTAATTGAAGCTGGAATATTTATTAATCAGCAGAAGCTTTCACAGGCAGAAAAAATACTGATAAATCTTGCTGAAAATTATCCTCTTGATTCATCAATATTAATCATGAACGGGGATTTGTATTTACAGCAGAAACAATATGAAAAAGCAATATTATACTATGAAAGAGCTGAAAGAACAGCAGATGATAAAAGTCAAGCATTGATCAGACAGGCAAAAGTAGAGGTTGAGAGAGAAAATTATAATAGAGCAGCCGAATTGCTTGAAAATGCTCAAAAATTAAATCCTCAACCGTATATTGAAAAATATTTGAATCAGGTAAAAAGATTTGCAGATTAAAATCTGAAATTTAATTGTATAATCCAGTTGGCAATAAAATATCTGAATATTTTTCAAATGAACAAACTGAATTTACAATAAATTTGGCTTCAGGAATTGTCAGATTGTTATAATGACCCCGCCTTAAAGCATAAAATTCAAATTTTAATTTTTCAATAAAAATATCTTCAGTTAATAAGGGTTTAGAATTAAATAAAAAATTATTAAAAAGAATTTTAATATCTTTTCTTACTGAGAATATCAAAAAAGGATTTTCAGATAATTTAAACAGAATTTCTGCAAATTCAAACGGCATAACATCTTTTAAAAAAAATAAAACATCAAATATAGATAAAAAGTCTAAAAAATCGATAATTTTTTTATCCTTTTTTTCTGCCATTTCAAATAAAAGACAATAACAATCATCATATTCTATGTTGGCATTTTCAAAAGATGAAAAAGTCATCAAAGATTTATATACAGCCATAAAGTCAGTTTCAAAATCTGGAATATCAATGAATGAAATAAAATCCATATAAATATTTTTATAAATTAATTGCTCAAAATTAATTTTATTATTATTAACATCACAGAAATATGAAAAATTTTCATATCTTCTTAAAATGTCACAGAGATAAAAACATAAAAAGTAATTTTTTTCTTTATCATTAATATTTTGAAGTAAAAATCTAAACTCGTCTGTCAGCAAAAATTCACCATTTTTTCTTCTTATATCATTAATAAAATTAAACAGTTTCATAAATTTTCTCCTTCTGAACTGTATCAATATTAAACACTATTCTCATTTTGAAACAGTTTTTAACTTGTTTTTCAGCAAATCCGGCTGCTTTTTATAACATTATTAACAAAAAGTATTCCAATAAAATAATTGGTTGTTGGTTGGTTGTGGGGTCAGACCTTTCAAATTTCATTTTGAATGGTTTTTTAATAGAATTTGCGTTATATTCGGTAAAAACTATTTGGCTATTTTGCCAAATAGACAAATATATGACTGAAATATTTTATTTTCAATTATGATTTATATTAAAAAATGTTGATAAATTTAATTTATTGAATAAATAAAAAAAACATTGATAATTTTTAATAAAATAGTTAAAATAATATTATATAACATTTATGGGGAAGAAAATGATTGTTTCTATATTGATTTAAACTCAGACTGATTTTTCTGATTAATTCAATATTTAATAAAATATTATATATAAAAGTCGGTCTGAATGTGCCGGCTTTTTTTTATTTTTAAAATAAAAGATTGTGTTTAACGGCACAATCTTTTTTTATTTATGGAGGATTTATGCTTAGATTAGGATTTAATAATATTACATTTAAATATGAAAACAGTGTCGAAAATATTCTTGAGAATATTTCAGCAGAACTCCACGATAACATGAAAGTCGGACTTATTGGGGATAACGGTTGCGGTAAATCCACTTTGTTAAAAATTTTGACTAGTATAATCAAACCTGATTCTGGTGAAGTAATAACAAAAGGTAATTCTGGATTTTATGTCAGTCAGGAAATATCTGAATTTGATAGTTTAAGTATTGAAGATTTTATCTGGAATTTTAATCAGAATATTTTTAAAGCCAGATATACAATATATAATTCTGATGATAATAAAAAAATAACTGAGGCTCTTGATTTTTTTGAGCAGAACGCAGGTTATGAATATGAAGAAAAGTTTTCAAAACTTGTAAGTATTTTTAATATTAAAGAAATAGGTCTAAATAAACAGTTGAGATTATTATCTGGTGGTGAAAAAACTAAAATTTCTCTTGTTAGAATACTGATGCAGAATCCGGGTTATTTAATGCTTGATGAACCTACCAATCATCTTGATGAAATTAATATTAAATGGCTGGAAGAATATTTGCTGTCGATTGAAATTCCTTTTATTGTTGTTAGTCATGACAGAAAATTTCTTGATAATACTGTAAATACTATTTGGGAAATAGCTGATAAAAAGTTAAATATATTTTCGGGTAATTATTCAATGGCAAGGGAAGAAAAAGAAGCAAGATTACAATTTGATAAAAAACAGTACAAAAAAATTACAAAAAAAATTACTGATTTAAAAAAAGATGTTGTAAAAAAGAGAGAGTGGGCTGGAAAATTTCAGAAACAGACTGGAACTGAAGGTAATGCCCCAGCTTATGAAGATATAACGAATGATGGAAAAAGAGCAATGAAAAGAGCTATTATTACCCAGAAAAGAACTGAAAGATTGATTGAGAAAGCAGAAGAGACCAAACCTTTTATAAAAAAAGAGAGAACAATATTTTTTGATTATGAACTCCCGCCTAAAGATAATTATCTTGAGGTAGAAGATTTAATTAAATACTATGATGACAAAAAAATATTAAAAGGGTTAAAATTTTCATTAAAAAGAGGGGATAAAATTCATATTAAAGGTGAAAATGGTTCTGGAAAAACTACACTTTTAAAAATTCTTACAGGTGAAATTAACGATTATTACGGGAATGTAAAATGGTCCAATAATTTAAAAATCGGATATTTCAGTCAGAATTGTGATGATATTGATGGGGAGCAAACTATTATAGAAAAAATATGCGAAAGTCGAACAAAAGATGAGCAAACTGAAGCCAGGACAATTTTAGGATGTGTTGGCATTGAAAAAGATAAAGTGTTTTCAAAGTTGAATAAATTGAGTCCAGGAGAAAAAAGTAAAGTGAAGCTGACTATGTTGTTATTACAAAAACCGAATATTCTTATTTTAGATGAACCGACAAATCATCTGGAAATATCAATTATTGAAAAACTGGAAAATGCTCTCATTGTTTTTGAAGGCGGAATAATTTTTGTATCTCATGACAGATATTTTGCAGAAAAGATTGCAACTATGGCAATTGAATTATAGCTAAATAGCACTAAAATCTAAAAAACAGATTTTTTGTTAAAACTTCATTATTTGCAAATAATATTATATTTAAGGTAAAATATAAAAGTTTAATATTAATAAAGAAACCAAAAAATTAAAAAATGAATAATAATTTTTTATTTTTTAAAAATCTAAATATTGATTCTGTTTATTATTGGAACATAAGTATATGAAAATTTTAAAAAAATATGACCTTGAATTAAAAACACTGATATTATTGATAATTTCATTTATATATTCACACGTGATATCAGCCAAACTTTTCTCAGTAAAGCCAGTTAAATATGGCATGAGTTCGATAACCGTTATAATAATACTCTATGTTTGTTTTTATTTTTTAATTAAAAAAGTATTAAATTGTATTGATTATGCAAGTGGTAAAATAGAAGTAAAAAACATGATTTCTGAAAAAAAATTTCATAGAAATGCTATTTTAATGTTTATTTCTGGAATAATATTTTTCACATTAAATATTTTCATAACGTTTGATTTTTTTAAAACATTTTCAATAGAAATTCAATCATATATTTTTATAATTGCGGTTTTAAACGGATATGGTCTTGTATCTTATTTTCAGTTTATTGCTAATCAGAAAATTATTAAAAATTTTATTTTTTTTAAAAACTATTTTATGCAAAATAATACAAACACAAACAATGAAATCTCAAAATTTAACAGTAAAATTAATAGCATTAACTATATTTATTATTTTACATTTATGATTATATCCTCAATACCTATTTGGATAATTATATTTAAAACAAAAAATCTCATAAATACCAACGGATTTAACGATTTATCAAATTTATCAATTATTAAAATAGTCGCTGGAGTGACTTATATTATTTACATATTTAATTTTACATCATTTACAGATTCAGGAATTTTATATCAAACACAATCAGAATTTATTCAAAATCCAAATAAATCAAAACGAGTTCTTTACGGATTAGCTGGTATAATTCTACTTGCATTGTTTTATACTGTAATTATGGTGATGATTATTTTATTTATTTTTTCAATGAGTGAATATATATTTAAAATTAATTTTCCCATTAAGGTTCCATTATTTTATATTCAATTTCTTGTGCATTTGACAATCGGTTATACAATAATTGTTTTTTTGAGTATATTTCTGAAAATAAAATCAATAAAGTATTTTATTAAAATTCGCAAAGTTTTTATAAATAATTTATCAGAAATTAAAACTTATTTAGAAGATAATAAAAAGATGGATGATGATTACACTAAAATATATTTAACCTTCCAGGAAAAAATTCAAAAACACAAGTTGATTATAAGTTTTGTTGTTTTATCTTTCTTATACGTTTTTACAGAATTTGTCCGTTTTATAATTTTCAATCAGGATTTACTAAAACATGGGCTTACAATAAATTATTTTTTGACTTCAGTAATTATAATTTTCTTTGTAATTATTTCAACAATCCCTTTTTTGATTAAAATAAAAAACTTTAAAATATCAAACTTTTCAAGATTAAATAATATAGATTTAATGGTAATGCTCGTGATTTTTATTTTTTTGGGAATTATGTTTTTTGTTCTGTTACCAGCATTTATAATTAAAAATCCAAGTTTTATTTTCAATTTTAAAACTCTTACAGCAGAACAGTTTATAACTAATATGCTTTTTTCGATGAGACTGCTTTTTCTTTCAGTGTTATATTATCTGATATATCCGAATTATAAAATTGTCTTTGATTTTTTAACAAAATATAAATCTGATAAGACTGAAATAGAAAAGGCTGTCAACTTTTTGAAAGTATTTAAACTTATATCATTATTTTTTGTTTCAACATCAATTATTACAATGAGTATTTCAGTTTTTTATAATATTACTCATATAAGAGAATGTATTTTTCCATTCATAATAGTAATTTATTTTTTTACACATTTAATATCTCTGTATTACTGTATATTTTATTATGATAAATTTAAAAGCAGACAATTTAATAAAATATTCAAATATCCCTATTTGAAAAGAACAGGATATTATGTTGTTATACTGAATTTAATTACATTTGTAGTTTCAAAAATTATTTTTTTCAATGTTGAACAAAATGAATTATTCTTAAAAAGTGCTTTTTTAAACAATTTTATAAATGTAAGTTTTGCATTGTTCCTTTCTATAGCTGTTATAATTTATGCTTCTGAAAAAACCTTGATAGAAATTGAAAGTTAAAGGAGATTTTAATTATGGCTTCTGAATGGATTTCTTATAATGAACTTGCCTGGACTGAGGATTTTTTAGCAAATCCAGCTGATTATGAAGAAGAAGTAAATGAATATATTAAAATAATTAAAAAAACAGAAAAAATTCCAGTTAAAACAATATTGCATTTAGGAAGTGGTGCTGGCGGGTATGATATTCACTTTAAGAAACATTTTAAAATTAAAGGCGTTGATATAAGTGTTGGAATGCTTGAAAAGGCAAGAAATATTA
>JALOAF010000017.1 GCA_023228925.1 Candidatus Absconditabacterales bacterium
TTCTTTTCTCAACATTTTTTACAAATTTTATATTGCATTTATAAAAAAACAGTAGATAAAACAATTACCTTCTACTGTTTCCTATTGTTTTAGCCACACATTTTTTTTAATTATGCCAAAAATTGTAAAATAATATAAAAAACTCTAAAGCTTTAGAGTTTTTTGTTTAATTAAAAACTAATTTTATGCGTATCAATTCTCTGAAGAATTGCTTACATTTTCAATCTCTCATCATATTGCATCTGCTATCTGTTCAACTTCTTTTTTATCAGCATTATTCTTTTCTGTGCTTTTATTGGGATCTTCTACATATTTTGTTATTCCCAAACTTTTTGCTATCCAATTAATTACTTCTTGTTTTTTTTCTTTCGGTTCTTGTTCTAGTATTTTTACTAATTCGACTGCTTTATTGTTTATACTATCAACATTACTGAACGATTCGATTTGATTTTTTTGATTAAGTGTGTTAATATTCATTTTTTAAAAATTAGTAGATAAAATTTGTTCTAACCACAATTCCGGATCTCATTCTTGTTGACGATCTAAAGCTTCTGCTTGATGAATTTTTTCTAATACCAAGAATAAGCTCTGGAGTTCATCCAATCATTTTTGTAGATCCATTTGCTCGATTTTTTCCAAGCTTGACACCAATACTTTATAAATTCAAACCAATACCCTATCTGTATAATTTTTGCTACTTACAGATTTGATTAATTTTACAAATATCTCATCCAAAGTTTCAAATTTACTTAGCAAAGAAAGAAGTTTCTCTTTTTTTAATTGAGAGTTAAGTGCTTGAAATTCCTCTATTGCTTTGATATAAATAGACATTTGTATATTGAATATAAAGTTTGACACATATAAATTATAATCAAAAAAAAAATCCTGTCAAATTTTGAATGACTTTTTTTAATCTAAGCTCAACATTTTTTTAAGTCTTTATAGAAGACTACGAAAATTATTACTGCCGCTAAAAAATCTGATAATGGAAATGAATATCGAATACCATTAAGTCCAAAGAATTTTGGTAAAATCATCAATATTGGAATTAAAATTACTACTTGTCTAATTATTGCGAACCAAAATGCTTCTTTTGCTTTTCATAGTGATTGGTAAAATCCACTCGCTACTACTTGGAATCATATAATTGGGAACATTAGTACCATCAACCTCATAGCTGGCACGGCAAGTGCAATTAATTCTATATCTTTTGAAAATATGTTTATAAGAATTCATGGCATTGTTATATTTATTGCAAATACGATTGTAGTAAATATCGTTAATACTTTTACTGCTAAAATTGTCACTTTTTTGACGCGTTGTTTAAATCAAGCTCCATGATTGTATCATATTATGGGTTGCATTCATTGAATTACTCCAAACATTGGCATAAAGAATACAGTAACAGCTCTATTTATTATCCCATAAGCTGCTATTGCCAAACTTCAACCGTATATTCACAATAAGTTATTAACCAAAATTGTGGTAACACTTGCTGCACTTTGTCTAGCTAAGGATGATATTCAAATAGAAAGAATTTCTTTTAATTTTTTGAATTTTATTTTGAAATCTGAGATTTTAGCTTTAATTATGTTATTTTTACCAAAATAATAAATCAAAACCATTATTGTACCGATAATCCAAGAAAGCACTGTCGCTCGTGCCGCACCAGCTATTCACATTTTAAATTTAAAAATAAACAACCAGTCTAATATTACATTTGAAATAGCTGAACTAAGCATGATAATCATTGATGATTTGGCATGTCCAACTGATCTAATAATATTGTTATTTCACATATTAAAACAAAAGAAAACTACTCACACTAACAATATAGACAAGTACTCGTATCAAGCCTCAAGAATTTCTGGTATCGCTCAAAAAAATGTTAATAATGGTTTTGCAAATATTAGTCATAGTATTGAAAGAACAATTGCAAACAGTAAATTGGAGGACTGAAATGTTCAAAAAGTTTTTGAAACTTCTTTATGATTATTTTCTCCCAGTCTTCTGGAAATAATAGATGCTGATCCTACCCCAAAAGCCATAGCAAAAGCTCATATTATCATTTGTATTGGCATCACTACTGAAACTGCTGCTATTGCATCTGTTCATACTCCTCTACCAACAAAAACCGTATCTACAAAATTATATAAAGCCATCACTAGCATTCATACTACTGCTGGAGCTGATTGCTTTGCTAATAATTTTCATATTTTTTCTTGTCATAAATGTTTTGGATTTTTATTCATTGTGCTAAACTAAAATTAAAATAATACTATAAATTCAAGAAGTAAAAATTGGAAACTACAATAAATTATATTTTGTAAATGCAAATTTGAATTAAGACCTATACATTAATTGAAAATTTGTAAATTTTAAAATTATTCTTTTTTCTTATCACCTAGTGATAACAATGGAATTTGAGTAATAGAATCTTTGACAATCTAACTAAATGAAATATTCCCAGAAATAGAACTGTTGTCGTCTGCCTCACTTTCTATTTGAAATTCATTTCTTTTTTCTTGTTTTTTGTAATCTTCTTTTGCCTGTTCTCTTTTTTTATCTAAGATTTCTGAATTATCGCTATCTTTCATAGAAAGTCCTACTTTTTCTCTTTCTAAATCTATGTTTAAGACTTTCACCTTTACTCTTTGTCATACTGAAACAACATCTATTGGATTTTTTACAAAAAAATCTGCCATTTGTGATTTGTGAACCAATCAATCATTATGAAGTCATATATCTACGAATGCTCCAAAATCTGTTACATTTCTAATCACTCCTTCCAATTCCATTCATTCTTGTAAGTCGGAAATTTCTAAGATATCTGACTTAAATACTGGCGTTTCAATTTCTTCACGAGGATCGAGTCATGGTCTCTGTAATTCTGCAACCACATCTTGTAAAGTTTCAAATCAAATTTCATATTTTTGAGATCGTGATTTTAAAATTTCTGTATTCTTTGCTTGTGAAAGTACTGATTCTTGAATCGGTAAAACTAAATCTTTTTTCTTTATTCAAAGTTCTTTTTCTATAAGTTCATATACCTGCTTATGAATTTCTGGGTGAATCCCTGTAGCATCTAATGGCTCTTTTCATCCTTTTATTCTAATAAAACCAATAGCTTGTTCATAAGATTTTGCTCACAATCATGGAACTTTTTTTAGCTGTGCTTTGCTTGTAAATTCTCCATTTTCATCTCTATATTTTGTAATGTTTTGAGCAACTTTTTCACTCAATCATGCTATATATTGTAATAAAGTATAGCTGGCTGTATTTACATCTACTCAAACAGAGTTTACCACATCTTCTACTTTTTCGTCTAATTTTTCTTTTAAAAATTTCTGATCTACATCATGCTGATATTGTCAAACTCAAATTGATTTGGGATCTATTTTTGTAAGTTCCGCTAATGGATCTTGAACTCTGTGTGCAATAGAAATAGCTCCACGAATTGTTACATCTAGGTCTGGATATTCCTGTTGAGCAAGTTTGGATGCAGAATAAACAGAAGCTCCTGCTTCAGAAGTAATCATATATTGAACTTTTAGTTTATTTTTTTTGATGAAATTAGCTATTATTTTTTCAGACTCTCTGGATGCTGTTCAGTTTCAAATTACTATCAAATCTATAGAATAATTTTTCACTAATTTTAATAATGTTTGTTCTGCTTCTTCTATTTTATTTTGTGGCTCTGTAGGATAAATAACTGTGTTATACAAAAATTTTCAAGTTTTATCTACTACAGCCAATTTACATCAAGTTCTAAATGCTGGATCAAAGCCAAGAACAGTGAGTCATTTTACTGGCGGAGTGAGAAGTAAATTTTTCAAATTTTCTCCAAAAACCTTGATAGCTGCTTCGTCTGCCCATCTTTTTTTATCAGATCTGATTTCTCTTTCTATAGACGGTAACAAAAGTCTTTTCAATCAATCTTCAATTGCTTCAACTAGATAACAAGAAGAAGTGTTAGCATTATTTGGTAAAAAATAATTTTTTGCAAAAGATTCTATTTTGTCGTCAGACATATTCAAGCCAATGTTTAATTGTTTTTCATTTTCTGCTCTGTTTATAGCCAAATAAGCATAAGATGGAATCTCTGAAATAGATTTTGAATAATCTTTGTATATTTTATAAACTCAATTTTCTTCAAAGGTTTTGGTGGGTCTAGAAACAATAGTGGCATGATTTTCTTCATGAGTCTTAATCTTTTCTCTCAAATTCGCATGATCAGAAACATCTTCTGCTACAATGTCTTTTGCTCACTGAATTGCTTCAACAAGAGTTTTTACAGAAGTTTTAATATCTCAAGTATCTTTGATAAACTCTTTTGCTTTAGTTTCAAATTCCTCTTTGGTCAATGTGGCTGTAGCTAATATCTTTGCTAATGGCTCCAATCATTTTGCTTTAGCTATTGTTGCTTTTGTGTTTTTCTTTTCCTTGAAGGGCCTATAGAGATCCTCCACTCTTGCTAATGTATCTGCTTCCAAAATCTCTTGTTTTAATTCTGGAGTAAGTAATCATTTTTCATCTATTAAACGAATCACAGCTTCTTTTCTAGCTTCTAAGTTTTTTGTATAAGTGTATATTTCATTAAAGTCTCTCAATTGCTCATCTGTAGCTCATTTTGTCATTTCTTTACGATAACGAGCAATAAAAGGAACAGTGTTTCCTTCATCCAAAAGTTGAACAATATTGGATATAACTGATAAATCCATTCCTGTTTTTGTTTTAATTTTTTGTAGCAAATCGTTCATAATCAGTTTCTTTCAAAAATAAAAATAAGACAAAGTCTTTTGTTATTTAATATTTAATTTTTTTGGAACTTATTTTTTTATTTTAATAACAAAACACCTATTGTTCATCTAAATTCATTATAAAATGTAAATGAATTAAGATTTTGTTTTTTATATTTAGTCTAAATAAGATTTTAATTTAAGCATTTGGAGAGTGCTTCTCGTAGTCTTACGAGAGACTAAATTACCAATCACCCAACATGTTGTCTGTAATATTTTGACCCGACCAGGAGTTGAACCTGGGTTACAATCTTCGCAGGATTGTGTCTTATCCACTAAACGACCGGGTCCTGTGGCTATGTTATTGATAAATCATCAAATCAACATCATATCTTATAACAAAATATAACAAAATCGCAAGTAGTATTTTTGAAGAATACAAGAAAAACAGTAAAAAAATTTGCAAAATGAAAAATTCTTGCTATAATAAAGATAACAAAATTTTATTCTTAAAACAAAAAAAATGACTGAAACAAAAAAAACTTCTGTAAAGGTATCAAACGATGAATTGATGGAAAAACACACTCAAATGGTTCAATTTGTAAAAAACACGATTTCTGGTATAGAAACAGATCTAAAAAGAATCAAAATTATATTAAACAAATTGTCAAAATTTGATCCAAAAGATAGTGCATCTTTAAACGATAAAGAGTTAGATGAAACAATTGGCACAACAGATTTAAAAGCATACAAAGAAGATGATGTGCAAATAGTAGAATGAAAATTTGATTGATATTTTATGGTGTGAGTAGATCAAAAAAAATATCCTGTTCCACTAAATTATTCTAGTAAAACCAAACTAGTTCCTGGAGATATTTTAAAATTAAAAATATTAGATAACTGACAATTTGTCTATAAACTAATTAATCCTGTCGAAAGAAAGCACGTAAGAGCCATACTTAGTATGACAGATGAGAATAAATTTACTGCCGTAACAGATGATGGAAAAACATATTTTTTAAATCAAGCTGCTGTTACATTTTTTAAAGGTAAACCATGAGATGAACTATTTATACTAATAAACGAAAAAGATGAATGAGGTTTTGCTGCTATTGAAGCCGTAATAAAAAAATAGATAAATTAAATAAATAAAAGCTTTGTTAAAAATAACAAAGCTTTTTTATTAACTAATTTTTTTTACTTATCTTGGACATTTTAGAATATATAAAATGCCCATCTTTATTTATACCCCTGAAAGACCATTTAGAAAAGAACATTCTTGGACTTGGGATATAAACACATAATTGTCCTTTTTCTCTTTTTACTATCACATCCCCGACAGTTAAGCCAGGAAACTGAGCTAAATTTTCTAGTTGAATTTTTATCATATTTTTGTTATTTTTGTTATGATGAGAAAGATAGTCATTTAAAGTAAAATATCAAGATGCCGTAGTGCTTCTTGTAAACATCTTAGATTTAGCTATTGAAAAAACAAAGCACATTCTTAACTTTATTTTTGGATTTATATCTTGTTTTTTTATGTTAAAAAATTTTATAGCAAATAAATTAAAAAATAACAAGACTCTAAGAGATTTTTATTGAACACCAGAATCTTATATTTTTTTAATATTTTTATTTTTATTTTTAATACTATTTATAAGGTTGTTTTTGGTGCAAATTATTAATTATAAAAAATACGATGATATTTTAAATAGGCAACATATGAGTCAATCATTTTTAAAAGCAGAAAGATGAAACATTTTGGCTTATGATAAATCTCACAATGAAGTAAAGCTGACTGAAAATATTTCTATGTATAATGTTTTTATAGATCCAAAATATATTTGAGACAAAGAGCGTTTTATTGAAATATTTTGGCCTGTAGCCTACACCCACTTATGTGAAACAAATGGGATGGAAAAAGTAGATAAAATTGACTGTATAAAAAATCTTGAAATTTTTGCAAAAAAAGACCTTTTACCAAAAACTCCTGAGTTTTTTTATATGGGAAGCTGAATTGTTAGTGATGGGTATGATACTTATGATCGGACTGGCTACTATGAACAGACAGAAGCCATACTATCTGGATTTAATACTTGAACAGCAGAAACTTTAGTAAGATGAGCTTTGGAAAAAAGAGTTCAAATGGGTATAAAAGAAGAAAACTATATTTGATTTTTTTCTAATAAAAATTTTTTGGCTGAATTGGAATGATTGGAATTGAAATATATAAATATAAAATATAATAATTATGTATATATAGTACCTACAAAAATCACAAATGTTTCCAGAGAATGAGCTCCTCTAAAAAAACTATTAAACAAATATGGCTATTTAAATAACTATCCTGATTTTGATAAAAATTTTTATCAACAAGAATATAGATATATTAAGCTATTATCCAATGTAAATCCAGTGATAGCACAAATGATTAAAGATTTAAAAATAGAACATTACAACGAAACAACAAAAGACAGAATTCCTATATTACATGGACTAGGTTTGGAAACATTTGTAAATAGGTATTATCCTTATGGATCTTTTTTATCTAATGTGTTATGATATGTAGATAAAAATTGAGTGCCTTTTTATTGAATAGAACAATATTTTGATGATATGTTGCGTGGTAAGGATTGAAAAATAATAGGCCGTGCATCAGCTTGGATTGGGGGAGTTGGGGCAAATGAGTTTGAAATAGAAGATGTTATTAATGGGAATGATGTTTATTTGACTATAGATATATGAATTCAAAAAGAGGTGGAACTAATGGCAAAAAAACGACAAGAAAGCTTGAGGGCAGACTCAGTGAGTATTCTTATTTACAATCCAAGTAAAGGACAAGTAAAGGCTTCCATCAACTACCCTTCTTTTGATCCAAACAATTATAACGATGTTTATACCTTAAAACCACTGGGGGTTGATGAGTCATTTATTGTAGACAACGATACTTATATGGATGTCCCAATTTATATTATAAGTTGAGGAGAAACAAAATTGGCCACAACAACAGAAAGAACAGATTTGGAACTAAAAAAATATGTTACAAGAAATATTTTTGGCCCACAAGTTTTTGTTGATAAAAATATATCTATGGCCTATGAGCCTGGAAGTATTTTCAAAGCTTTTACTATGGCAATAGGATTGGATACTGATGAAATCCGTTTATATGATTTTTATAACGATCCTGGTGAGGTAAAAGTTGGCCCATATACAATCAAAAATGCTGATAATAAAAACTGCATGTGAGATAAATCTTTTATGAATGCTTTCGCCTATTCTTGCAATATATGAATGGTGAGAATTGTACAAGCAGTAGGGAAAAATAATTTTTACAACTATTTAAACAAGTTAAATTTTGGTCAAATGACTAATATAGAATTAGCTTGAGAAGATCCTGGGTCTATGGATTTGGTTACCGTAGTGTCAATGGCGAGATTTTTAAACAACTCTTTTGGGCAGTGACTATTGAGTACACCAATCCAGCTAGCTGCCGCTTATGGTGCTATTGTGAATGGTGGATACTATGTTAAACCAACCATTATAGCATGAACCTATGACAAACAAACAGGGAAATACCATGAAAATAAAACTCAAGTATTAAGACAAATTTTCAAACCAGAAACCGCAGAGGAGATGAAAGAAGCCCTATTTATGATCATGGAAACCAACCCAGACTATGTAAACATGATGAGAGTAGAATGATTTACTCTTTGAGGTAAAAGCTGAACATCCCAAATATCGTTTAGAGGTAGTTATATGCAGGGATTGGGATGGACAAATACATCTTTTATATGATTGGTAACCAAGGAAAACCCAGAATATGTAGTAGTAGTCCAAGTGCGTAGACCTAGAGCAACAATTTGGTGAGCTCAAACTGCTGGGAAAATATTCTCTGAAGTTTGAAAATTCTTAATCTGATATTCATTTATAGAAAAATAGCCTGCTTTAATTTGAAAACTATCAAACTATAAAACAAAAACTCTATGAATTTAAAAATCTTCTGAGTTTCATGAACTTTTAATTTTATGAACTTTAATGTAATGGAAATAATTAATTTAGTGGAATTTGTAAAAAGTTGAGAAATGTTTGAAAAAATAGAAGGACATTATCAGCAAATAGTTTCTGATTTTGATTTTGGAAGATTAGAGTGATTTGTAAAAATAGACAATATTTGAGATTTTAAAAAAATAGATAAAACAAAAAGAACGCTTTTTATTATAGATAAAATTCTATATAAAAATATAAAAGAATTTTTTGATATGAAAAACTTTTCCATCATAGATATGAACTTTTGAATTAATTCTTGTGGAAATAAGTTAACAACATCCAAACTAGATGTTAAGTTTTTTTTGGATGAACATATAGATATTTACGAACCCTATGACTTATCCTCATTTTTATTCAACTTAGAATTAGATGGAAAAAATTATATTAGAATCAATCAAAATGAATTACCACTTAATTTTGGAGAAGAAAACAGTAATAAAGATTTTTTGGATTTGAGCAGTAAATGATTTGATGGACAAGATTTGGTTTTAATTTCTAGTGGTTCTATGATATCTGAAATCATTAGAGTAAATTATTTGCTTGCTGAAAATTGAATTTTTACAAGTATAGTTTTGCTAAATAAATTAAGTTTAGATATGGAAATTTTGAAACTAAATTCAAAAAATCTGATTTTTATTTTAGATATTGAAAACACTAAATTTTATGAAAAACTTGTAGAAACAAAACTAAAAGGATTTAATATAAAGTTTATTTATCCTGAATACTGAAAATTTACAACAATATTAAATGAATATATTTGCCAAGACTTTGAATTTGATGCAGAGTTTTTGTTTGAAAAAATAAAAAAATCCAAATAAGTTTATTTATCTACAAAACTTGTTGAATCTATTAAAAAATATAATCAAAGAATAAATCTAGAAAAAATTAATTTAATTGTTGAATAAAATAATGAAATATTTATAATAAAATTTGTTCAAACGATAATGTTATTACTTTAATTACACAAACTACTCTTAGATGAGTAATAATTTATTAAACTGCCCTTATTGTAATTGAAAAATAAAAATAGGAGTAAAAAAAATGTAAATACTGTTGAGAACTTATAAATAAAAAATACAAAACTCCTAAAAACAAATACTATATATGAAATATGAGGAGTTGCTAATCATTAGTATATAAAACTAGAGAAAATCAAAACACATATCAAATTTGTCCTAAATATAAAGGTCACTATATAAATAAACGTTAATATATAGTGTTAGTAATAAAAAGTTATTTTAAATTATAAAAATTCAAAAATGTTTGGAAAAGTTGGAGAAATGAAAAAAATGTATGACAAGTACAAAACCCTTCAAAAAGCTTTGCAAAATCTAGTAATTAGAGCTAAGGAATGAAAATATCTACTAGATGGAGAAGAACAAGAATGAGCTCTTGTAGTAGATATTAGCTGAGAAATGAAATTAAGAGATATTCATATTAATGATCAATCTTTATTATCTCCTGAAAAAAAATCAGAATTGGAAGAATTGATAGTAAAAACTTTTCAAAAAGCTCAAAATAAAGCACAAGAAGTAGTTGCAGAAAAAACAAAAGAAATTCTTGGTTTTGATCCAAATGATATGGCGAGTATGATGGCTGGTGGTGGAATTCCAGGATTAAGTTAGAATATAAACTGTTTATATTTTGCTTTTTTGAATGAACAAATATCTAGCATGATTAACTCTTTTGAGTGGTTTAACATATTCTTTAAATTGTCAAAGCCCATGTTTTGATAATAATTTTTTAAAATTTGAGACAAAAAAAGAGTTGGATATAAGTAAGAATAAAGAAGAACCGAGTAAAAAACAAGTAATAAAAAAAACTAGAAACAATATTATTTTTACTATAGATGACGGTCCTAGTATTTATTCAAAAGAAATAGCAAATACACTAGACTCCTTAGGATATCAATGAATTTTTTTTATGGTAACTAGATGAATTAATGAAAAAACCAAAAAAGATTTAATAGAAATACTAAAAATGTGACATCATATATGAAACCATAGTTTTTCTCACCCAAATTTTCAAAATCTTGATTTAGAACAGGCTAGATATCAAATACTAAAATCTGATTCTATAATAAATTCTGTTTATAAAGAAGCATGAATAAGATGGGAAAAAAAATATATTAGATACCCTTATGGTAATGAGCCATCTAAACAAAACAAAGATGAAATAAATAAATTACTAAATTCTCTAAATTATCAAAAACCGATGTTTTGGCGTATGGATGTGGATTTGCTTGATCGACACTCTTATCCAAGTGATGAAAATATTAAAAAAATGAAAGATGACGATATTATATTATTACATGAAAGAAAATATACTCCACAAACTATAAGAGAAATCGTAAAATCTATTGATCAAAAAAATGAAAATAAATAATAGTGTTTAAATGCAAATTGGAAGGTTGGCAGAGTGGTTGAATGCGCACCGTTGGAAACGGTGTTTACCGCAAGGTAACGGGGGTTCAAATCCCCCATCTTCCGATTTTTTTTATATTTGAAAAACTAAATAACAAAATAGATTATGCTCTCTGTATAGTTAACAATTCTGTATAGTTAACAATTTAATCTTCGATAAAGATAATTGGTATAGCTAGAAGAATACTTGGAAATGAACAAACTGATCTCTATTAATTTTTAATATTAAACCAATATACATCTGATTGTAAAATATAATTACATTCCCGTATATTTTGTTTCTAAATTCCAAAAATAAAAATTTAAAAAAAACATAATCTACAATTTTTAATAGAACCTAATTTGGTAAATATATTTTGTTATATATTTACAATTTTAACATAAGGTGATATAGCGCTTCCATCTACTACATCGTTTATTATTACAATTTTATTTCACTGCATTATCAATCATTTTTGTTTCAATATAGATATGGCTTTATTTTCATCTGCCAATGGGTAATTTCACCACTTTCATATTAAAAATGGTTCTATAGCATACAAAATATTTAATGAATTTAATACATATGTATCTTTTGTAAAAGCAAATACTTTATGATTAGGTTTGAATGCAGATACTATTTTAGCTAAAAATCAAGAATTGGTAAATAATAAAATATAGTCTGCTTTTATTTCATCTGCTATGAATAGTGCGTTTTTGGCTATCATCTTTTTGTCTACAGCATAATTATCAACAAAGGTTATTTCAAAATCCTTATGCTTATTGTTGGTGTGGGATTCTGCCTCAACCACTATATCACTCATCATTTGACATGCTTGAATAGGAAATTGACCAACAGCTGTTTCGTCTGACAACATCACACAATCTGTTCTTAATATTACTGAATTATAAACATCAGAAACTTCTGCTCTGGTTGGAAATGGAGAATTTACCATACTCTTAAGTAATTCTGTTGCGATTATGATTGTTTTACCATATTTAAAACACATATCCATAATTTCCTTTTGATAGAAAGGTAATTTAGATATTTCAATTTCTACTCATAAATCTCATCTAGCAACCATAACTCAGTCTGAATGTTTTACTATTTCTTCTAAATTTTCTAGTGCTTCTTCATTTTCTATTTTAGATATGATTTGTATGTGGTTTGCATTATGTTGCTGTAATAAATCTCTTATTTCCAAAATATTTTCTTTTGATCTAATAAAAGATGCAGCAATAAAGTTTATATTGTGTCTTATTGAAAATATTATATCTTCTTTGTCTTTTTCTGTAATTCATGGTAATTTTAATCTTTTTCATGGTAAATTTATATGCCTTCTAGATCATATAACATGATTGTTTAATGACTCTACAACTAAATAATCTTTATTTATTTCATGAACTATTGTCTTTAAAAGTCATGAGTCCAATATTATTTTATCACCCACTTTTGCATCACTTATTAAATACCTATAATCACAAAAAATATCATTTTTTTTTGATAATAAAGATTCATTTACAAAAATTCTAAAATGATCTCATTTGTTGATCTCTATTTTTTCATCTAATTTTTGAGTTCTAATTTCGGGTCATTTAGTATCTAGTAAGACACTTAACTTAGTTTTGCCAGTTTTGTTTAAATATTCTACCAACTTTAATATTTTAGTAACCTGATCTTGTGAAGCATGAGAAAAATTAAACCTTAATACATTAGTCCCCGCATTATATAAAGACACTAGTTTCTCTTCAGAATAATTTATATCTGATATTGTGGAAATTATTTTTGTTCTTTTCATGCTGTTTTTAATAAATATAAAACATCATCTAATAAATTATTTAAAGCAACACTTCTGCTTTTAAGTAATATTAATTCTATTCTTTTTTTAGACTCCTCTACTCCAAATCTTTCCAACAACAAATCAGCTAAAGGTTTAGCATTTTTGTCGAGAGTTTTGTTTGTTGTATTGGTGTTTGTATTAAATAAATTTAATAATTTAGTTCTATTTGATTGATTATTATAAAGATCATAGCTGGCATTATAAAATTTATTGGCATTTAAGTTAATAATTGCTCGATCTGCCTCTCATATCATTCGTTGCGTTAATCCTTGCGTATAATCAACATTAAAATAGATCATACCTAATATTTCTGGTGTTTTCAACATAAAATCTTTTAGTGAAAGTAGTCGTTGATTTTTTAAATTATAATCATTTTGGTAGGATTGTATTGAAGTAGATTGTTTGTAATCTCAAGGATATCGAACGGCTGTGGTAGCTACCTCATCTATAAAAATCGGTTTCTTGAAAGATTTTAATCTACTTAAAGTGTTCCAATTTTTGTCAATCAATATTTGCTCTGGTAGCAATCGATGTCTATTATATCAAGCTTTTCACCAATTGTAAAAAGTCACTCAAAGAATATCTACATATTTGTTTCATGGATAATAATCTTCAAAAGTGTAACAGTTTTGTTTTTTTTCTATTTCTGTTTTATAAATAGGATATTCTGTTTGAATAGTTTCTTGTATAGTATTATATTTAATTGGTCTATTTAATAATTTATCTAATTTAGATTGAGTAATAGGAATTCTTTTTTCTATAATTTCAGTTTTTTGGCCAGTTGAAACAAAAATCTGATGCTCTATTTCAGTAAATTTGTTTTTTTGATCACAGTTAATTAATGGTGCTGTCTGTGATGGGGTAGATTTTGTGGGCATATCCCAATGATTTACTGACATATCAAAAAGAATATTGTGCTGATCTAACAACATTTCTCTAGATAAATTTCGAACATGAATCCATGCTTTTTTGAAAGTATCTGGATTGGATCACCAAGGATATCGGCCTCCATTCATTTCGTGCATTGTTCTAAAAATCACCTTTAAGTTATTCTCTTTTATGAGCTGAAAAAACTTTTTGTATTGTTGATCAAATACTCACTCTGAAACCTGCTTGGCTGAATAGTTATTTGGAGATAATGTAATATGATATATTTTTTCTTTTCAAAATTTATCATTAAAGCTATTTAGTGTTTGTGTGATATCTCATTCAAATCGTGGATCAAAAATAAAGGCAATTACAGGAAAATCAAAATTATATTTAGATTCTATTTTTTGGATATTTTCTATCGTATTATCAAAAGACTTAATACCAAAAACATATGCATTTGTAAACGAAAAGCTGATAGTGGTAAGTGAAATTAAAAATATAATATAAGAAAATGTTTTTTTTAACATTTGTGTGATTGAGAAAATTGTTTTACTAAAAAATAAAATTAAAAAATATTTTATACAAAAGTTTGTTTTAAATTTATGCTATTTTAGTTATTAAAACAGTTCTTCTATGTTTTCGTTTTCTTCTATAGCATCAATGTTTATAGATTCTTCCAAAGAAATTGTTTCTGAAATGTATTGTGTACATCTTGCTTCTTGATATTGGTGTTCTTCGCAAAACAATTCTGTACATACTCATATTTCTCCATTTTCTACTGAACAGTTGTTACATCAATCAAAATAAGATAAACAATTTGTTAAATCTAATTCCTCTTCTTCTCATACTCGCTTTAAACACTCTGGTTCTGTCGGCGTTTCACAATACATCAAAGTACAAGCTAAAGGTCTTCCATTTTCTACTGTACAAGTATTACATCAATCAAAATAGCTTAAACAATCTGTAAGGTCCATTCCTGTCCATTCATATTCCAAACACATTGGCTCTTGATAGCTGTCACAAAACATCTTTGTACATCATTGTATTTCTCCATCTTCTACCATACAAGTATTACATCAATCAAAATAAGTTAAACAATCTGTTAAGTCAATTTCTACTTCAAGATTTTTGCTTACTGTAACATTTAAGTATCCAAAAACTTTTTGAGATAGATCATGATCTGGCTTTAAAAACAAAAACACAAATCCTGCTACAATTAAAAGCAATAATACAATTAAAAAGTTTTTCATTTTTTATGTTTTAAAATAATAAAAGTACATTTTGTAAGATTTATAAGATTTGCAATTTTACGAACTTGTAACTATTTTATGCATAATTCAATTTATTAATTTGGGAGATCATTCATCGTCATATCTTTTGGATAATTCTATTAGCTCATTTAATAATATTTCTTTAGGAGTTTCTAAAATTTTTCGCTCTATATATCAAAGAATAAAAATAGTTTGATTCATAGTGTTCATTTCAGAAAAAGAAAAACTTTGCGTGTGAGAATCAATTTGCGAAACTACCTCTTGATAGTATTTTTCAAAAGCTGTTCAAATCTTAAAAACATAATCCATATCTATATTTTTTACATCTCGCCTGTCAAAAAACATTTTTATAAAATACTCTAAATCTTCATCTTCATTTGATTGTGTCTTTAATTTAATTTTTTTATCTAAGTCTTTTTTTGCCTCCTCAAATATTTCTCATTGTGATTTAAAAATATTTTCTATAAACAAAATGTCATTGGATATTAAATCTAAGTGTTTTTCTAAATTAAGAAAAAAACAGCGTTGGTAAAAGTAACTCAACACTATTTTTCTTGCATTTATTCTGTTTCAAACTTTCATATTTTAGAGTTTGATTTAATGACTAAACATCTAAGCATCAACAACTGTATCTTTACTTTTTGTCTTTATTGTGATAACTTGCTTACCTTTGTAATATCCACAATTAAGGCAAACTCTGTGAGATAGTTTAGGTTTACCACAATTGTTGCATTTTGATAAAGAATATTTGTTTGACAATTTTTTTAATTGCAACCTTTCCCATGTTGAATGCCTTGTGTTTCTAACACTCTTTGTAATCTTTTTTTTAGGACTAATTCCTGCCATTTGAATTTAGCTAAAATAATAAATATAATCTACTTGCTTGTTGTTTTAGCAACTGATTTTTTAGTTGTTGTTTTAGTAGCTGATTTGTTTGGAGTTTCTTTTTTTACAGGTTCTTTTTTAACTGCTGGTTTTTTTGAAGCTTCTTTTTTAACAGCTGGTTTTTTGCTTGTAGCTGTTTTTGAAGTTTCTTTTTTGTCCAGTAAAGGCTCCTCAGATATAAGCTCTGGAATAACATTTACAAATGTTTTAAGGTATTTTCTTCCATCAAACTTAGCAATATTTGCTTTTGAAAATTTTACTATTCCATCAATACCAGCATGAATAGAAAAATCTTTTCACATATATGTGTTTTTTCCAACTTCATACTTGCTTCATTTTTGTCTTACAATTATATTTCATGCAAGAACCTTTTGTCATCAAAATACTTTGACTCATCTATATTTTGGTTTTGAGTCTCTGAGGTTTTTTGCGGATCACGCTGCTTTTTTATGAGCCATAATTATTCATTAATTTATAAATCAAAACAGTAGATTGTTTTATACTAATTTGAGCTTTGTTGTCAAGGTTAAATACTTAACTAAAACTCTATTTAAATAAACATAAGATTTATTCGTATCAATGTTCTTTTTTATATATCTCACCTACAGGCAACAATCTTCAAATTATCACATTAGATTTTAGGTCAGATAGGTTATCTATTGCTCATCTCAAGGAAGCACCAACCATAACTCTAATTGTTTCTTGAAAAGATGCTGCAGATAACCAAGAATCTGTTCATTTTGCAATGTTTGTAAGTCACAAAGCTAATCTTCTTCACTCAGTCACTAATTTTCATTGTGATTCCAATTCTTCATTCATTTTAACAAAATCTTCATATTTAACATGAGTTCATGGTACATATCCTGAATCACCAGGCCTTTCTATAAACACTTTTGAGAAGAGCTGCTTTACAACCACCTCTGTATGTCTATCATTAAGTCATTGTCATTGATCAGCATATACCCTTTGTACCTCTTTTATTATATATTTTTGAGCTTGCAGATCTCAAACAATATCTTTATACTCATTAATATCTAATGGTCAATTTGTTAGCAGTTGTCATTTATACACATAATCTCACTCTTTACACATAAGGGATAATCATTTATAAGATTTTTTGAATAGTTCTTTTACACCAAATGTCATAAAATCTTTTTTGACCTCCAAGACTGTTCACTCTTCCTGCACTTTTAATTTACTTTTTCATTTAGTCGCATATTCACCTCACTTTTTTAGAATATCTCATTTTTTAACTGAAAACTCATAATTATCTTTTAGAATATAGGTTTTCTTTTGATAATCAGATTCTATATTTATATAACTATCTGCTCCTTTTTCTGAAAACAATACTACTCAATCAAATGGCGCAACCACTGCAGATTTTTTTGGAGTTCTAACTTCAAAAAGTTGAGTAACTCTATCTATACCCTGTGACATATCTGCTCCTCCAGCAATTCAACCATGGTGAAAGGTTTGCATTGTTAATTGTGTCGCAGGCTCTCATATAGATTGTGCTGCTATTATTCAAACAGGCACTCATATATCTACTATTTTTCTAGTAGAAAGGTCCATTCCATAACATTTCTGACAGACTCCACTTGCTACCATACAAGTTAATGGAGATCTATAATATAATTCATCAACTTCTAGTTTTTTCAACAAGAGTATATTATTTTTATCCAACAAATCTCATTTTTTTAGTATTATTGTTCATTTTTTATCAACAATATCTTTTGCCAAAACTCTTCAATAAATATTTTCAAAGAAATCTTCTCATTTTAATTCAGATTCTTCTTTTGTAATAAAAATATTTTTTTCAGTTTTACAATCTTCAGATCTAACTACCACTTCTTGAGAAGCATCACAAAGTTTTCTAGTAAGATATCATGATTCTGCTGTTCTTAATGCTGTATCTGCTTTTCATTTTCTTCAAGAATGAGCAGAAATAAAATATTCAGTAGGCTTTAATCATTCTACAAAACTTCATTTAATAGGAAGTTCAATAATTTCTCACTTTGGATTAACTACAAGTCACTTCATACCAGAAATTTGTGTCATATGTGTCTGAGATCATCTAGCTCAAGAGTCAACCATACTATAAAGATCGTTTCCAGATCATATAATATTTTTTAAATGTTGTTCTACATCAATTTTTACTTTTGTCCATACTTCAACAACTAACCTATGTTTTTCTGTATCTGAAAAAAATCACTTGAAGAAATATTTATATATATCATTTGCTTGTTCTTCTCATTGCTTTATAATAGCTTCTTTTTCTTTTGGAACCCTCATGTCTGAAATATTAATCGAATTAGCCGCTACTGTTGCATAATGGAATCCTAAATCTTTAATGTCATCTGCTACTTGCACTGTAGTAGCCATATCATAAGTATCAAAAATTTTACTAAGTAAGTTTTTTAATTCTTTTTTCTTGTGAGTATGATTTTCAAACTGTATTTTTTCTGGTAATACAGAATTAAAAATAACTCTACCAACAGTTGTGGTTAAAGATTCACCTCTAAATTTAACTACAATTTTATCTTTTTCATTTAAATCACCATTATCAAATGCTTTTAACACACTATTTGTAGATTCAAAATATCAAACCACTGGTGTTTTATTTTCTCGTTCCTCTATTGTATTATAATCAGGATATTTTTTGTTGAAAAAATCTGTTAGATAATATACTCACAATACCATATCTTGAGAATGTGTAATAGTTGGTTCTCAAGAACCTGGTCTTAATATATTTTTATCTGCTGCAATAAATTCTCTTGCTTCCTTTTGAGCCTCTTCTGATAATGGAAGATGTACTGCCATTTGGTCTCCATCAAAATCGGCATTAAATGCAGAACAAACTAATGGATGAATCCTTATAGTTTTTCATGACATTAATTTTATTTTGAAGGCCTCTATTGAAAGCCTATGAAGTGTAGGGGCACGATTTAAAAGTACATATTTGTCTTTTATTACTTCCTCCAAAAACTTTAGTGCTATTGGAGATTCCTCTTTTATCAACTTTTCTGCTTGTTTTGGGGTGTATGCAATTTTTTTATCTATTAATTTTCAAATAATGAAAGGAGTAAACATGGTAACCGCAACAGAAATTGGTAAACCACACTCATCTAATCTTAGTTTTGGTCAAACTGTAATAATAGACCTTCAAGAATAATCAACTCTTTTTCAAAGTAAATTTTTTCTAAATATTCATTCCTTACCTGACAACATATCTGAAAGAGACTTAAATACCTTAACTCAAGCTCATCATTTTGCTGGTCATCATTTTTCTCCTACTAATAAATTATTTACAGATTCTTGTAAAAGTCTTATTTCATTTTTCTTTACAACATCAGGCATTCCTACTTGTATCATTCTTCTAAGTCTTAAGTTTCTCATCAAGACTCTTCTATAATACAAGTTTACATCTGATGAAGCAAATTTTCATCAATCTAATTGAACAACAGGCCTCAAATCAGGCGGTATAACTGGTAGTTTTCTTAAAATCATGTTTTCTGGCTTAACCCCAGAAACATGTAAATTTATAAGAAGCTTAATTAAAGACATAAGCTTTTTTTTCTGTTCTACAGATTTTAATTTTAAGTATTGTTCTAGCCTAAGCTTTATTTCTTTTTTAACATCAATATTTTGCAATGTTTTTAAGACTCACTCTGGTCCAGAAACAAATTTTATTATATCAGAATATTTGTAGAAAACATTTCTATAATCACTTTCTAAGATTGTTTTTCCAAAATCTAAATCAGACACAATAGACTTTAGTCTGTTAAATTCCAAAGATAGCTTTTCTTTGTTTTCATTATATAGTTTATCAATTTCTTTTAATTTTTTCTTGTTTGTTCCACCCTCTTCTAATTCTTTTTTATAGAGATCTTCCAAGTCTTTCAACTTTTCGTCTAAAGTTTCTTGTAACTTTTTTGTTAATACTTTTTTTTGTTCTTCTGTAATTTTTTCAGGAATTACATACTTTACAAATGTCAAAATTCTATCTATTTCATTTGATGAAAGTTCTAATAAATTGTGAATTCCTCAAGATGGACTAGACTTATATCGAGCATGAACAACTGGAGAAGCTAGATCTATGTGTCACATTCTAGACCTTCTAACTCTAGATGTTGTAACTTCCACTCAACATCTTTCACACACTATTCATTTATATCTTACTCATTTATACTTTCCACAACTACATTCATAATTTTTTACAGGTCCAAAAATAGTTTCACAAAACAATCAATGTTGTTTTGGTCTTCAGGTTCTGTAATTTACCGTATCTGGATTGTCAACAGCTCCGTTAGATCGCTTTGAAATATCTTCTACAGAAGCAAGTGTTACAAGAATTCAATCAAATTTAGATTTTTGCATTAGAAATAATTTAAACAAAAATAAATTTATATTAACTAAGATTATTTAATTGGTTTTAACTTGATGAGTTTTTTATGTTTCTTACAATGTTTGATTCATTATTATGGTCTAAATAAATGAAGTGATGATTTTATAACAATGAAGTTTTTTTATCATAGAATAATATGTGTTTTGTTGACTGTAAACTAACTTAGGAATTTGTTATTGTTTTAACCATCTAATTCTCAGCTTTCTTCCATATCTTCTAATATTTTATCCATAATATCTCACTTTTCTTCTGGAACAATTTCTTCTTTAGAATCAATTTCCTCATCATCAGTTACCACTGCTCACTCTTTCATTAGTGCTCAAAGTCCAAGCTCTTTAATTTTACTGATTCTTTCTTTTGTGATTTCATCTAATTCATCTTTTGTCATAGCCTGAATGTTTTGTCATAATCACTTAAACAAATATGTAACTAAATTGAAGGACTCTGGCAATCATCATATATTTGGTTTTTGACCTCTTATAATAGACTCATACATTTTATTTCTTCAAATAACATCATCTGACTTTACAGTTAACATTTCTTGTAATGTATATACTGCTGAATAAGCCTCCAATGCTCGCACCTCCATCTCTCAAAACCTTTGTCATCATTGTCTTGATTTTCATCACAATGGTTGTTGAGTAATTAAAGAATATGGTCAAACTGATCTAGAGTGAATTTTATCTTCTACCATATGTACTAATTTCAGCAAATGCATATATCAAACAGTAACTTTATTGCTATATGGTTCTCAGGTTTGTCAATCATATAATTGAGTACTTATTTCGTCCTCTATTCAAAGCTCTGTTATTAGTTTATTAAATTCTTCTAATCCAAATCATGAAAATGCTCCAACAGAAAATTTAATTCAATATTTTTTAGCAATATATCAAAGCTGAACCTCAAATAATTGTCATAAGTTCATACGAGATATTACTCATAAAGGATTTAAAACCACATCTATCGGCTCTCCATCTTTTACATAAGGCATATCTTCTTCTGGCACAACAACAGCAATAATACCTTTATTCCCATGCTTTCCAGCTAGTTTGTC
>JALOAF010000026.1 GCA_023228925.1 Candidatus Absconditabacterales bacterium
ACCTCAATTTTTCTAGTACTAGCTACATAAACTTTTATTTTTTTTCTAACTCAAGCCATTAAATTATCTCATTTTTTTGCATCCAAAATCACAACATCTATCACCTTTCATTCGCTACCAGAAGGCATGTACAATGAGGTATCTTTTACATTTTTGGACTTATCTCAAAAAATTGCCTGAATAAGCTTTTCTTCTGGAGTTAACTCTCACTCTGATTTTGGTGTTATTTTTCATACTAAAATATCTCATCATTTTACTATTGATCATATTCTAATTATACCATCCTCATCTAGATTTTTAAGCTTTGACATAGAAACTCAAGGAATATCATTTGTAGTTTCTTCTGGTCATAACTTGGTGTCAGAAACTTCAATTTCTCTTTCTTCAATCTGTATAGATGTAAGACTATCATCTTTTACTAATCTTTGAGAAATAACTATAGCATCTTCATAATTGTAACCCTTCCACGGCATAAATGCTATTTTTAAGTTTTTACCTATAGCCAACTCTCATTCTTCACTACATGGTCACTCTGCTACAACATCTCATTGTTTTACTTTTTGTCATAAAGAAACTCTTGGAACTTGATGTATACAAGTTTTAGCATTAGATCTCTTAAAGTTTGTCAAGGCATATTCTTTTATTCATGTTTTATATTTAACTTTTACTCTTTTTCAGTCTACATAAACTACTTCACCATCTGCTTCTGCACTTATTACTGCATGAGTATGTTTTATCATATCATCTAATCCTGTGGAAACCAAAGGACTATCGTTTTTTAGTAATGGCAGTCATTGTCTATTTTGGTTGGTTCCCATAGAAGCACGCACCGCATCATTATGATCTAAAAATGGAATCAAGGATGTGTTTGGTGAAAAAATTTGTGATGGATTTACATCAACATGAGTAATATCTTTAACATGCAAAGTTACCATATCATCAAAATGCCTTGCTGCTACACGCTTTGCTGTGATATTATTGTATTCATCAGTGGATGTTGTTGCGTCTGCTATAAAATATTTTTCATCTAATTCTGGAGAAATGTACTCTACTTCATCACTAACAAAAGGTTTAACCTTTATATTGGTTTTTAGCTTTCAATAGAATTTTTCTATTTTTTCTGCAGATTTTTTATCTATTAAATTGTCTTCCTTTGTTATTATTGTTTTAGTTGCTTTTCATCTTGAATCTAATTCAAAAATATCACGATCTGCAATCCTATTTAATAGTTTGTCTTTTTTTGCAGGAACATCCTTTTGAACTTTGAAGGCTGGAGTTTCCAAAAATCATTCTTCATTTATATGTGAATATAAAGATTGATAAGTTACTAATCATATGTTTTGTCACTCTGGGGTCTCAATTGGACAAATCCTTCCGTAATGAGATGGGTGTACATCACGAACCTCAAATTTAGCTGTTTCTCTTTTTAGTCAACCAGGTCATAATGCGGTAATTCTTCTTTTATGTTCTAATTCAGACAAAGGATTGATCTGATCTAAAAATTGAGATAATTGTGAAGTGGCAAAAAAACTTTTTATAGAATTATCTATTATTTTAAAATTTACAAGATCAGTAATTTTTAAAGGATTTTCCATATTTAATACAGAAAGTTTTCCTTTTACTGACTTTACAAATTTTCTCATAACTGGTCATAAATGAGCATATAGTATTTCTCACATTGTTCTAACTCTTTTGTTTGATAAGTGGTCTGCATCATCTATATAGTATCATTTTTTATGATTAGACAAGTTTAACAAATACTGAATAGCAGCCACTAAATCAACTCAATCAAAAACATTGGAGTCTGGAGAATTTAGGTCTTTTTTCAATCAGAGTTTTGCATTAATTTTTCTTCTAGCAATTCTTCAAATATTAATTCTTTCTGGATTCAAAAATTGATTTTTGATATAATCTAAGGCACTATAAGGATCAATTAATTCTCCAGGTCTAAGCTTATTGTAAATAAATTCAGCTGCAGATAGTGCGTCTGTTGTAGTGTCTTTACTTAGAGTAATATCTATAAAATTAGTATCATCTTCGTCTACCAATTCAAATGATTCTCTAATACTCTCATTTGTTTCTAATCAAAAAACTCTGAGTAAAGTAGTTACTGGAAATTTTCTAGATTTGTTTATCCTAACTACAATAACTCATGATTTTTCAACTTTTGTTTCTATCCAAGATCCCCTTTCAGGTATTATTCTAAATCCATAACCAAAATCTTTTTGATTATAAAAAATACCATAGGATCTAATAATTTGAGAAATTATTACTCTTTCTACTCAATTTACTATATAAGAAGCATAAGGTGTAATAATTGGCAGCGTTCAAATATTTGCACGCTTTGAAAAAAGTAGATTTTCTGTAATTTTACCTGACTCATCTTCTATTTTTTCTACTAATTTAACTTTTCAAGAAATAACTCCTCAATAAGTAAGCTCTTTTTTTTTACACTCTTCAATATTTTGAGAAGCTTCTGTTATTTTTATGTCTGAAATAGATATATACATTTTTTCTTCTGCAATATCTCGAATTGGATTTATATCCTCAAAAAGGTTATGAATATATTTTTCTACAAAATCTTGATATCATCTTTTTTGCAATTCCAACAAATCTGGATATTCTTCAAAATTTTTTGGCGCATTTAAATAATATCTACCATCCTTTTGAAATAGATTTTGGAAAACTGCAGGAACTTGGTTGTTTTGAATTTTTGCAGAAACCGAAGTTTTTTTTATAGTTTTTTTTGTTGACATAGTGTTTGAAATTTTTAGGGAAAGTAAATAATTTGACAGACTGTTTAATAACTCTTCAAAAAATAACAGTTGATATTAAACAAAACTAAGACAATCTTATTTTACCAAAAAAACATTAAGACAAAAAATATTAAGGTCTTTGTGGTGTTAATTGCTTTCTACCCTTTTTTCTTCTATTTGATAAAATCTTTCTACCTGTTCGTTTTTTCATTCTTTCTCTAAATCAATGTGTCCTAAGTCTTTTTAGCCACTTATATTTTCTAACTCTTCTTAATTTACTTGCCATTTTAACTTATTTTCAAAATAAAAACATTTTATATTTGTTTATAAACCAGAATAATATAATAATTTACTTAAAAGAACTATTGTATAAAACTCAATAATCACAAACCTCTAGCTCTAATAATTGCTTTTCTTAGTTTTTTTTGAGTTTTTACATGATTTTTTGTGTATTTTCTAGGTTTTATAGAACCAAATCTAGTTAAATATTTTTTTAGAATAACTATAGATTTCCAGTTAATATATTTTTCGTTTTCTGAGTGAGACAAAAAAGACACCCTATTCCCAAATTTTTTATTGTCCCGAGAATCAACAATTTTCTGTAATTCTTTTTCTAGTTTTTCAAACTCAAAAAATTCTTGAGTAGAACTCATTTTAAAAATTTCATATCTTACAATAATGTTGGAATACAACAAAGATTTTTTAAGTAAGTCTAATCAAGCATTGTCCAAGTCTACATAATATGAAATATAATACATTCTATTATTTCATCTAATAGATTTTACATCATAAGATGTTTCTTTGAGACCAATATCATCTTTTTGAATAATGTTTTTTTTGAAATCCTCTTCAAATTTAGATAAGAAGTCTTTTCTTTCTGAATCTTGAACTTGAGAACTTAACATAAAAACTAGTTCGTACTTTTGCATTTTAATTTAATCACAAATATAAATTTAACATATTACTTTACAGCTAATCTGATATAAGACTTAAGCTGGAATCATTCTGGAATTATGTTTTTTATTTTTTTTGAACCATCTCTAATATATTCTTGCTCTAACAAAACATCTTCAGCTAAGGCTTTGCTTAGTTTTCATTTTAATATCTGATCAATCATATTTTCTGGTTTTCCAGAATCCAATAATTCTTGGCGAAATTGTGATTCCATTTTGGAAACAATATCACTAGGAACAGAATCAAAATCTAAATAAGAAGGATTCATAGCAGCAACCTGCAAAGCTATCTCTTTTGCTACATCAGAATCTGTAGCATCAAAAAACACTATAGAAGCAACTTTATTACCTGGATGATTGTAAACAAAACCATTTTCAGTTGTAAGTATAATATCTTCTAATTGCATATTTTCTCATATTGTTCAAACTGCCTCTTTTACTAAAGTATCCAAAGTTTCAGACAAACTTGTAGGAGCGTCTTTTTTTGACAAAAAAGAATCATTTTCTAACAATAATTTGTCTAAAATATCATCACATAGTTTAATAAATCATTCATTTTTAGCGACAAAATCAGTCTCACATAAAAGTTTAATTCAAGCTATTTTGCCATTTTGACTTATAACCTTTACAATTCATTCATTTGTTTCTCTCTCTGATTTTTTACCAGCTTTCAAAACTCATTTCTCTTTTAAAATTTCTTGTGCTTGTTGTAAATCCCCATTTGCTTCTACCAAAGCATCTTTACAATCTTTTAGAGGTGCAAAAGTAGCCTCTCTAAGTTGTTTTAATAAGTTTATATCTATACTCATAATATTTTGTTTTGATAACTAAAAATTATTTTTTTTCTAAATCTTTTTCTATTTCTGATTTATTTGTTTTGTTTTGAATATCAGATTCTATATCATTAACTATAGATCAAGCTTTATTTTGGACTGAAGGAGATGGTATTTCAAATAATTCTATAAACCATGCTCACAATACAGAAAAGTTTGCCACAAATGATTCTTTTGCACTTGTAAAATACTTTCAATCCCATGCCTGCTTTACATTGATTATTCGTATAGTTAGTAATATCAATAGTGGAATAATTCACAAATATTTTATGATAGGAAAAAACAATAAAACCATATCAAAGACTAAGACCAAAAAGAATACCATTCGCCAACCAGATGCTTGTTTTAGGTGATAATATTCAAAAGCGCTTATATCTTTTTTTGCTATAGAAACCATAATACCAAAAAACAAATACATCATGATTGCTCTTTTTTTTTCTAAGCTACCAGGCATATATTTGTCAATAGTTTCCGCATTTGTAGCAGTAGACTGAAAAGGATTTTTGATTTCCATATATTTTTAGATTAAGATAAGATATAATTCATAACAAAATCTATACTTTTATAACTTAACATATTTGCAATAATATCGTTGTCTCACAAATATTTGTTATAATTTGTAGAAGATATCACTATACTATCAAGACCTCATTGAGCAGATAATTCTCTAACAAAATTTTCCATCATAGAACCATCTACGACTATGACTAATCATGGTTTTGTGGTAAGATTTTTTACTCACTCATAGATTTTTTTGGTTCTAGATAATTTTCTTTTGTAAACCAATTGCTCTTTTTTTGTTAAAGAAGCAAATTCTTCAGTTTCTACAAAAGCCGTCATTTTGTTCATTGAACTAATTCTTGTTTTGAAAGTATCAAAATTAGTTAAAAATCATCCAGGAGCCTTGTAGTTTAAGTAAGATACTCAGTACTTTTCTCCTAGAGTTTTCATTTCTGTAGCATACATCTTTTTTTCACATACTACCAAAATTTCTTGTCATGACTTTCTAACATCTTGAACTTTCTTTTTTGCCTTATTTAGCTGTTCCAAAACCATTTCTGGATTTAACACAACTATGTTGTTTATAATATCCAGTCGATAAGTATTTGTTTTTGGATGAGCTTCACTTTTTAAGGTACCAATATGCACTTGTGAATCTACTATTTGTTTTACAGTAACACTCATTATCAGTTTTCAGAATTAAATAAATTTTTTCTAAAAATTTTGGTACTAAATACTTTTTTAGTTTTTTGAAAACAAAAATCAAGTAAGTGTGCCAAAAAAGTAAACTACTTTACAGTTACTGTTGCACCAGCTTCTTGTAACTTAATTTTGAATGCCTCGATTTCGTCATCTTTTGCGTTCTCCTTTAATATAACAGGAGCCTTTTCAACCAAGTCTTTAGCTTCTTTTAATCAAAGTCACAACAATTCTTTTACAACTTTAATTACATTGATTTTCTGTTGACCAATTTCTGTAAGTTCAATATTTGCAGCAGCATCTCATCCTGCAGCAGCACCAGCATCTCATCAAGCCGGAGCTCATGCAGCAACAACAGTAGCAGCAGCAGTTACACCAAACTCTTCTTCAAAAGCTTTAACAAGCTCATTTAATTCGATTGCACTCATTTCTTTTACTAATTCCATGATTTTTTGTGCGTTCTTTGATAATTCCATTCTCAATACTAATTTAATAAATAAATATTTATAATATTTACAACATTAATTGTTCCAATAGCTTATAAGGGCAAAATATAACAGACATTTTGACCTAATAAGCAATTGAAAACAAAAAACATTGAAACAATTTGTTTTACTCTGTAGAATCTTCAACTGACTCTGTTTGAACACTTTCAGTTGGTTCTGTTTGAGTGCTTTCAGTAGATTCTGTAGCAAGAACTTCTGTATTTTCTGCAACAGGAGTCTCCCCAAGATCAGCACTTGTTTTTTCTTTTTCTTGAATTTGAGTAGAGTCTGTTGATTCTGCTTTCTTTTTTGCAATTTGGTCTAATACTGAAGTAAGTGACTGAACAGGATAATTGAATAATCGAACCAATTTGGAAAGCAATTCATCTCTACTTGGTATATTTGCTAACTCATTTACATAGTCTGAGTCTTTTCGTTCACCATCAAAATATCATAACATAAATTCAAAACTTGCAGTAGAATCTTTGTCTTTTTGAAAAGATTTAAGATATTTGTTTATTACCTTTAATGGTGCATATTCGTCTCATTTTGCATAAACCGCAACTGCAGATCAAGACATTTGATCAAGGTCTATTTCTGGATATCCAGCTTCTTTTAGAGCCCTCAAAAAAAGTCTTTTTCTGATAACATTAAATTTACCACTTTCATCTCTAATGTTTTTTCTTACTTCTGTATCTGTAGAAACAGGCAATCCAGATTGTTTGATGATTACTAGATTTTTTGCTTCTTGTAAATCTTGAACATATTCCTTGATTAAATTTACTTTTTTGTCTTTAGTAATAGCCATTTTAAAATTCAAAGTTTAAATTTAAAATAAGATATAGATGGATAGAATAGGAGTTTTGTCTTTTATATTTATAATAACTGTTAGCACTTTTAATCTACAATATTGTTCCTTAGCTTTTATAAATAAAAAAAACTACATCCGAAGATGAAGTTATATACAAAAAATAATTTTTGATATAACCTAGGTAGGAGCTTACTTTTCTAAAACAGAAATAGCCTACTGTCTCCGGCAATTGATGAATATATACAAATATTTAATCAAAATGCAATAGAAAGTTTGTTTTTTTTTGTAAATTTGATTTTATTGTAAATGTAGAAAGTAATAGAAAAATAAATAGTTTGACTTTTTGACGATAATATATAGTATTTTGTCCATTAAACCAAATTTTAAAAAAATGAATAAAAAAAACTTAGTCGCAGAATGTTCTGCGAATGGGCTTCGTATTGTCTCCGAAGCCACTCTTGAAAGGAGAGAAAAAAGAGACAAAAAACCGATTAAGGTAGTAGTTAATTTTAATAATGGCTTTTGCAGAAGTGGGGATATAGACAATTGTCCACATAGGTGTGGAGCCTGCCAATATGGGGAAATCCCTAAATTGGCTATATATATGGTATAATTAAAAAAAATCACTATTAATTTGATAGTGATTTTTTTGTTATTACTATTGCAAAATAAAATATTTTTCATATTTTATTTCGTGGAAAATTTTTGATTTATTTTTTATTAAAAAGTAAATGCCTTGCAAAAAAAAGACGACTGAAAAAAAGCCTGTAGCAAAAAAAGCTCCTGCAAAGAAAACAAAAAAATAGTTTAGCACAAATCTTTGGAAAATAAAAAACCCGAATATTCGGGTTTTTTGTATTTATCTATTTAAATTGAATATCACATTGTATGCAAATCGTCCATCAAGATTTTTGAAAACTTGTAAAGAGTCTTTTTTGTTTTTGGGTTTTAACCCAAATCAATCTTGATATGGGAACAGATTGGATACATTTTTAATATTGATTTCTATATGTTTATCGTTGTCATATACAAAGTAGTTTCTTTTGTTTGTTATAATAAATTGACCAATATTTAAATAGTTCATTCCTTTTGTTTTTATAGACTCATTTGAGAAAGTTGAGGAAAAAAACAATTCATCTTCTAAATCAAAAGTGTTTCGGATATGTTTGGATTTTTTCTTTTTCTTTTTTTCGTATAGTTCTACATTATCAAATAGCCAAATAATTTTTTCTCATTTTTCTAGCTTGAATGGGAAAGTTAGGTCGGATTCAAAGTCAACATTTGGAAGTTCTTTGTTTGCTACATCTCTTACTACTACAGCCTTGATAAATTTTTGGAATAATCAATGTTGATCCAAAAACTCCTGATCAAAGTTGAACACTTTTTTGAATTCAGTTAGTTTTAGTTCTTCTTCATGAGTTACTATTCAATCATACAAAAACTGTTTTACTATCTTATTGTATATAGAGATATACATTTTATCTAATTCTTTTGGGCTGATATAAGATTTTTTTGCTAAATTTATTACTTTTTCTTTGATTTCTAACATATCTTCATCCCCAAAAAATCCAAAATATATCATTTTTCAAATTCTTCTTTTATTTACATCGTGTAAAACTGAACACTCTTTATGTTTTCTTTTAAAAAATCATGCTTTTTCTCAACAATATTTACATAGTCCCATAGTGCTAAAGTTATAATATAAATTTATTTACATTTATATTATAGTTGTTTTTTTTTATTTGTCAAATTTTGCTTGACTTTTTTTTACAAATTGTTAGACTAATTTTCAATTAATAAAAATGTAAAACAAATTTAAAATTATGGAAAGATTTATTATTTTTATAATGGAGAGCGAAAGTAAGCTCTTAAAAAGAATAAGAGAAAGACTTGATGACAATTCATCAAGTGAGCTATTCTTAAACAGTTTATTAGATATGTTGTTGAATCAATTTCTTGATGAACTGTTGCCTAATGAAATGTATAGAAAAAGAAGAGAATTAAGTCAGGTAGGATTTGTTACTAGCATATATGCAAATAGTCCTCAAAGACTTAATGAGTATTTGAATTTTTTACAAGAAGAAATTCAAGCAGAGACTCTCTTGGTAATTGATAACAAAAGTGATGTTTGCTTCATATACAACGCTATGGGAGATATAGCATTTATAAAAGAAAACATTATGCCGATAGTTGGCGATTATTATCAAGTTGTATTTAAAATGGATCTCTTTATTTCAGAATTTAGAGATCTGAGAAAATTAAATGCTTTAACTCGCTTTGGTGGCGGGTATTGCTTGAATTAAACTGAACAAAAAACAGAGATAAAATTTATCTCTTTTTTTTTAAACAAAATCTCCTTGAAATTGGAAAACAAATTTACATACATTAATTTGACAGAAAAATATCTGCGTGTGTAGCTCAATTGGCTAGAGCGCGTCCTTGCCAAGGACGAGGTTGCGGGTTCGAGCCCCGTCACGCGCTAATTGTAAAAAACCTAGAATGGTTTTTTTTCTATTAATGTAAAAATATTTGGAATCTTATTTGGAGTAAATAGGAAAAAAATGATGAAATTAAAACATAAGTGCTTTTCTTAAGTCTTCATTTCAGTTTTTAAAAATTTCGGCTCTTCTTTTGTCTAGGCTCTCAAAATCCTTTTCTGTTGGTTGTTTTAAAATTTCATCTCTCCACTCATCTGCAGATCTTCAAGCGTCTGTTTTTGGGAAGTAACCAGACAAAATGGTTGAATCTCATTTTTCATGTCAGCTATAATATTCCATTTTTATTAAAAATAAAAATAAATGTTTATAGAAGAATAGGGATTTAAAAACAATAGTCAATATTATTTTTGTAATAAGTTGTTTTTGTGATAGTTTGCATAATATATAGCAAATAAGGTTATAAAAGGATAAACTATCATCCTATCTACAAAACTATGCAAAACAAATCATTCTATACTTAAACCAAAAAGTCATAAAGAAAATGCTAAAAGAACCAAAGACATATGTTTGGTATCCTTACTCCCCTTTTTTGAAGATCTATTTTCTCTCCAAGCCCAAAAACCTATTAGATGTAAATAAATATACAAAATCATCCATCATATGAAGACTATCAATCAATATTCTAGCCATATTTGTAAATACTGATTTTCAGGATTGTAAGCCTGTCAATCAGGGAGATGGTGAGAAGCTGGACCAGCACTAGCAGCTCATAAGCCCAGAAACCAAGAACTTTTGATTTTCTCTATTGCCAAAAGCACTTCTTTGATATGTCAGGTGTTGGAATATTGTCTATGAATAATTTGATCTCTACCATAATAAGTGACTATAGCAAGCAATAGTATTGTTGGAATAAAAAAATAAAGGAATAGTTTTTTTCGATTTTTTCAATATAAAAACAAAAACATCAATATCGTTTGTACAATCCAGGCTCACCAAGCAGCTCTAGAAAAAGTAGAAAGCAAAATCAAGCCATAAAGTCATCACCAAAATATCCAAGATTTTGGTCCTTTTTTATATAAAACACTCATAAAAAATAATGGCCAAAAAACTACTAAAAAAAATCATAAGCTAATGGGCCTTTCAAACAAAAACTGATTACGGACAAATCATTCTTTGTATTGTGTATAATAAACCGCAGGTGGTTGTGAGCCAACTTCTCATTCATAAGTCCATGGATTATAACCAAAAAATCTCATAAGATTTGGAACTAATCGAATCAATCATCGTCGAATCAATGCTCATCACAAAATATATTTGATAATTTTGCTATATCGTATGTTCAAAGATTCTGCCTTTTGGTCAAAAAATAAGTAAGATATCAAATAAAATAATATAAACAAAAAAAATCCCATCATACTATATCTAATAGATATAATGAAATTGCTAATACTAGAATTGAAAAATGAAATAGCAAAAGCTATTATATTTATGGTCAAAAATATAAAAAGGAATTTTTTTAATGGAAAATTTTGCCACAATTCTTTTAATTTTTCTCTATTAAGTTTTTTAATTAAATATCGTACTATAAATATAGACAGAATGAGGATCAAAATCTCTTTTCGCATTCGAACTATACTCATAACCTTTCATTCAAATTTAAGTACATAAGTCACAAAAGTATGTAGAAAAAACTGTAATAGCAATAATCACAAAAATCGTTTTATAATTAGTTCTAAGTTTTTTTTTATTCGATTCATAATTTCTGATTTAATATTAAATAATTAATATAAATATTTGTTGTTTTTTAATTAATAATTGTGCCACTCATCTGATAAAACACCATAATAATAGTTATGACAGCTAAAAGTGCCTGAAGCATCCAAGCCTTCATAACTATTGTAGTTTCGTGATGTCATTTATTTTCTAAAAGATGGTGAAATGGAGACACTGAAAACAATTTTTTCTTGAATCTTTTTTTCCAAAATATTTGTAAAGCACTAGAAAATGTATCTAATATAAACAACAAAAATATAATAACGAATGGGACAAAAATCCCCATTCTCATATTTAGCAAATACAATAATGAAGCAAGTAATCATCACATAGCAAAAGCACCACTATCTCACATAAAGATTTTTGCTGGGAATATATTAAAAAACATAAAAGATGCCAAAATGGCTGTGACAATGACAACTAATGTTGTAGCTATATATGTTTGATTTACGAGTGTAATTGCTCATAAAACAAAAAATATGATAGCCATCAATCCTCATGCCAATCAATCAAGTCAATCCATAATATTAATTGCATTAACTATACTTATAGTGACCAAAAATGTAATAATTGGATAAAAAATTCATATATGGATTTTTCATGTAAAAGGTCGTAAATTTATATAATCTACTCAAAGTTTGGCATAAAACCATCGACTAATAAATGCAGAAAAAACAAACATCATAATCAGTTTTGCTTTTGCGCTAAGTCATTTTTTTCTACCATATCATTTGATGTTTAGAATATCATCTATAAATCCGATCAATCACATTCCAAAAAATCCAGCCAAAAGGACATAAGTTTCTTGTCTATTTAACAAACTATTGTTGATCCGACCACATTTTTGTACAATAAAAGATACTAACATCATTATTAGCGTAATAAGAAGAAACAGTCATCATCACATGGTTGGTGTTCATGCTTTATGTTGGTGAAGTTTGGAAAATATTGTAGATTTTTCTCAGGTTATTGCTTCTTCGCGGATTGTTTTTCATACTTTTAATTTTTTTAATGTTTTGATATAGATGGGATACAAAAACAATCACATAAAAAATGCTATCAAAGCAAAAATTAAAATACTATTTAATTTTACTAACATAATAAATCTAATAATTAAAAATTTAGTTTAGTGTAATATAAGATTTATTAAAAAAGTTTCAACAGAAAAAGCTATATATAAAAAAATAATTTTAATAAATAAAAATAATTTACAATTTAATAAACTTTATTGTTATTTTGAATAGACTATCATTTCCTTTATCGTTCTGAGCTAACAGCTCGTCATTCTGAGCAAAGCGAAGAATCCATTACACATAAGTTGTCATTCTGAATACTCTGTCATTTCGAAGTGTTCTAGCTTGCGAGAAATCTTCCATTGTCATTCCGAAATGTTCTAACTTATGAGGAATCTGTTTTTAGATCTCTCGCAACAATAACAACTCGAGATGACATAATGCTGTTGTCATCCTGAGCAGAGCGAAGAATCCATTTGCAGAATCCATTACACACAACCCTCTTTCTGTTAATGGATATTTCGTCCTACGGACTCAATATGACACAGTGCTGTCATTTCGAGTGTCATAACTTGCGAGAAATCTTGCTTTAATGCTTTTGGATTTATTCAAACAACAACAGTCTAATAAATTTTATAAATCATCCTAACTCATGCTTTACAATTTATTTATAGAATCATAACCCAATTGTCAACAAGCAGATTTTACTTCTCTGCCCATACTATCACGAATAGTAACAGTTAAGCCACCATCTTCTAAAATCTTTTTGAAATTTTGAATTTCTTTGGTACTAGTTTCCTGGAAATCTACGAGAGGATTTTCATTGTAAGGAATAAGATTTACATGACAAAATTGTCATTTCAAAAGTTTTACTAAATTTTTTGCATTATCATCTCCATCTGTTACTCATTTGATCATAATATACTCATAAAAAATTCTATTATTTGTAGTTTTTATATAGTTATCTAGAACCTTTATTAGTTCAGACATCTTGTGAACTTTTGCATTTGGAACTATTGTTTCACGCAAACTTTGTGTAGGAGCATGTAAAGACACAGCCAATCAGACATCAATTTTGTCTTGTATAAGTTTTTTTATTCCTGCTATCACTCAAACAGTAGAAATGGTAATATGTCTTTTGGACAAAGAAAATCTTTCTCTTTGTAAAAGTATTTCTATAGTTTTTTTTAAGTTATCGTAATTTAACAAAGGCTCTCACATTCACATAAATACAACATTTCTAACAGCTCGTAAAGTTCCGTCTTCCTTTTTTCAAAATTTATTTTTAATATAATTATTTACATACAACACTTGAGAAATAATTTCTTGTCGAGTAAGATTTCTCTTTAATCACATTTTGGCTGTTACACAAAAAGCACATCACATCGGACAACCAACCTGGCTGGAAAGACAGAGAGTAATCCTATTTAACTTTCATTTTGTATGTTTACTCCGATGATACATCAATACTGCCTCTATAAAATATCAATCAAAAGTTTTGAAAGAAAATTTGGTAGTTTGTTCATCTTCTAATTTTTTGTCTAAGCTTAAATTTATAATATTAAAGTTGTCTGAAAAATCTTGCCTCATATCCTTAGACAAAGTAGTCATACTATCCCAATCTATATTTTGATTTTTGAATAATTCATAAAAAATCTGTTTAACTCTAAACGGTTGAATTTTCTGTTCTTTGGCGTATTTTAGCAAATATTCTTCATCAAAAATTACTGGCAACATTTATAAGAAATTAAAACTATAAAAATTATAATATTGTACTGTTGCATAGATAACTTTACACATTGACTAGAAGATAAAGAAATGATAAGTTTTTTCAAGGGCGTTAGCCCTTGCATAGCTAATCATGTATG
>JALOAF010000011.1 GCA_023228925.1 Candidatus Absconditabacterales bacterium
AATATGATTACATAGATGATTAAAAAAAGAAAGAAAACTTAAATTAATAGATGATTTTCTCTCTAAATAACCACACAAAATCTTTAATTATACCAAAAAGACTGTTCAAACTGTTTAATAAAGAGTGTTTTTAAAACATATTATTACTTTTAAATTATGCTTTTAAATTGATATTTAAATATTTCCTTTTTTGAAAAAACACTCCTTTTCTTTAAAAGAAAGATATATATATATTAAAAATTAAATTACATTTTCTATATTACATATTGATGGTGCTTTTTGAATGATAATTAACCCATTAAAGATTCATCTTGTTTTTTATTTATAATTTAATATCATTAAAAAATCATTTTTTACTATTTTAAACTAGAATTGTGATGCGAATAATATTGCTATGAATATTTATGTTTATGATTTTAGTAATTTTACACGAACTTTGACATTTTATTACAGCTAGAAAATCTGGAGTAAAAGTTTTAGAATTTGGAATATGAATCCCTCCAAAAATATGCAAACTTGCTACTGATAAAAAATGAACAGAATATACTCTAAATTTAATTCTCCTATGATGATTTTGTAGATTAAAATGAGATGACCCAAAAGATGCAAAAGATTTTTTTGCAAAAGACTGATTTATCTCTGCTAAATTTTGGAATAAATTATTAATTTTAGCAGGCTGAGTTTTGATGAACCTAATTATAGCATGGATAATCTTTACTACCGTGTTTACAATATGAACAAAACCACTTTCTGTTTTGCCTGAAAATGCCATAAAATGAGAATCACATAGTTTATTGATGCCAACTTATTCATATTTAGAAGACCAATGATTTATTGTTTGAGAAAAATCAGATATTCCTTTACTAATAGATATGATAGCAGAATGATCGATTGCAGAATCACTATGACTTCAAACGGGAGATATTATCACAAATATAAATAACATAAGTGTCAATGCTCGAAATATTGGAATAGTATTAAAAGAAAATATTTGAAACAAAATAGATATTTCCTACAAAAGAGAAGAACAAGAAAATACAGTAAACGGGAAATGCGAAGAAGATAGTTGTATATTGGGGATAGCATTTATTACATCTGGTAATTTGCAAGTAAATGATATAAAATATCCAATACAACAAGCAATGTGAATGGGACTCAAAGAAATTTGAGAACAAGTAAAACTCACTTTTTCAGCATTATGAAAATTATGAAAAAACTTATTTTCATTTGATAGATCAAAAATAAAATGATCTTTGAGTGGCTTAACTTGACCAGTATGAGTAATAAAATTTGGATGAGATTTACTAGAGGTTTGATGACGAATTTCTTATCTTGCATTTGCAGGATTAATATCTTTAGCCTTAGCCATATTCAACATATTGCCAATTCCTGCACTAGATTGAGGAAGAATAATTGGTGTTTTGCTACAAAAATTAGGAAGGATAAAACCAGACAAATATTTTATTATAGAATGATACATAAATACTGTTTTTTTCGTACTATTGATGGCACTATGAGTCTACATTATATTCAAAGATTTATCAGTTTTTCGATGATTAAAAATCCCATTCATAGGATAAATTAAAAAAATAATAAACTAAAAAACATAAACTTAATGTTGAGTGTTTTCGTCATTATTATTTCGAAACATTTTTCCCCTGTGTCGTTTCAAGGTGTTCTAAATGCAAGAAATCTTTTTTCTGTAATTCTGAAATGTTCTAGCTTGTGAGGAATCTGTTTTTTTAGATCTCTCGCAACAATAACGACTCGAGATGACAAATCCGCAACAATATTCACTCGAGATGACATAATACTGTTGTCATTCTGAGCGAACACCTCGTCATTCTGAGCAAAGCGAAGAATCCATTGCTCATAATCCTCTTTCTGTTAATGGATATTTCGCCCTATGGGCTCAATATGACTGAGCACCGTCATTCTGAGCGTAGCGAAGAATCCATTTACTGTCATTTCAATTGTTCTACCTTGCGAGAAAGTTATTTTTATTGTTTTGAACAAATTTTAACAATCATTATTTTTGACAATATTATCATATTCATAAGCTTTTTTAGTATATTCAGGCAAAATTTGCTCTAATCAATCAAGTTTTTCTTTTTTTAAATTTTTATAGACATCTTCTATTTCTTGTAAAATATTAGTATCAATGCATTTATTATTTTCAGCCATTTTTACAAGTTCCTTATAATATTTTTCCATGCTATATTTTCTTTCTAATAATTCTCAATTATGACCAAATGTATTTTGAAAAAAGACTTCTACTTTTTGGATTAAAACCTCAAATCCAGAAAAAACACTAACTTTTTCTGCTGGATGTTTTTGAATATAAGACCAAGACATCAAAAGCAAAACTACTCAAATAGTAAATTTTATAAAGTTTTTCTTTATTTGTCTTTTATCACTTTTTGTAATAATTTTTGTAGATTGAGGTGTATGTACTGCATACTCATCTTGTTCAATTTTTATATTTTTTTCTTCCATAATAAAAATATATTTCAAAATAAAAAACATCAACAGGCCTTTTGTATTGTTTTTAATATTTTTTTCAATAGAAAAGAGTTGATATAATTAAAGTTTTAAATGTAGTAAGTTTTTAAAATTTAAAATAAAAAAATCTACAAACTTTAACCTAAAGGTCTTATAATTTTTATAAATTTAGTTATTTATAAATGAGAATAGCTTTTGTAAATTGTCGAATTATGCCATGAGGTGTTTTAAATGTTTTTGAAGATCTAATAGAATCTGAAGATTTCAGTGAAACTAAAATTTTTACATTATTTTCAGATAGAAAATTTTTGGAAACAAAAAAATGAAATATAGAGATTGTAACAGCATTACCAAAACGAATAAATAAACTATTTTTAAAATTTTCTAAAAAAAAGTGATTTCTAGCATCCATACTAGATTATCGTAATTTAATGTTTTTTTATATCCCTTTGATGAAGATTTTAGGTAGGAAAATTAAAAAATATAATCCTAGAAAGGTTGTAATTTCCTCTTTTGCTGTCGCAAAAAATTTAGACTTTTGTAAATCAGATTACAATGGGAATTTTAAGCCCCAAACTACACTTTATCTACATTCTCCTATGCAATATATATGGAGTCATTACCAAGAATATAGCCAAAAGATTAGATGATATAAAATTAAAATATTCAAAGCAATTGTTCCAAAACTTAGAAAGTGGGATAAGAAATTTACCAAGTATGACAAGGTGTTTACAAATAGTGAATATACAGCAAACTTAGCAAAAGAAATATATAAAATTGATTCCAAAATAAAGTATCCAAAAATAGACAATAGTTTTTTTAATATAACAGCAAACAACAACCCAGACAATTATTATATTTATGTTGGAAGATTGGTAAAGTTTGTAAAAGAATTAGATAAAATCATTCACTTATTTAATGAAACTCAAGAAACGCTCCTAATTATGGGAAGTTGACCAGATGAAGAATATCTGAAATCTATAGCAAATGGAAACATTATTTTTATAGGACGAATTCAAGATCCAATAGAAAAATCAAAAATAATACAAAATAGCAAATGACTTATAAATATCACAAAAGAAAGTTTTTGAATTTGTACGGTAGAGGCTCTATTGTCTGGGATTCCAGTATTTGCCTACAATGATTGATGATCACTAGAGTTGATAGACAAAGACAGCTGAATTCTTGTTCCAAATAAAAAACATGAAACTTTGTTAAAGTATTTTTCACAATTTACAAAAAAAGATCGAAATAGAAAAAAGATTCAAGATAATATTAAAAATAAATTAAAACAATAATTATATTTTTTCAACTATATAAATCACTCTTTCTATATCTCAAGCAAATAAAAAGTATTTGTGCTTTTCTTTTATATTCAATTTATATTTTTTACATATTTTTTTTAGTTCTTCATGTTCAGCTTGTTGATACTGTTTATAAAAAACAAAATATCATCATTTTTTCAATAAATTATAAGATCGTGGAATCAATTTATCTATATATGCAACAGCTCTAGCTGTAACAAAATCAAACTTTTCACCATATTCTTCTATTCTAGATCGCTTACAGACAACATTTTTCAATCACAAATTTTTGATCATATCATTGACTGCGTCTACCTTTTTTCTTCTAGCATCTATTCAAATAAAATTAACATTAGGATTTATAATAGCTAAAGGCAAAAGTGGGAAACCTCATCCAGTTCCAATATCACAGACTGTTTTTCACTTTTCTATTTGAAAAATTTTATTCAATTCAATACTGTCATTAATATGTTTTATTTTAATTCATTCTACATCTCTAATTGCAGATAAATTAAGTTGATTGTTTTTTTCTATAAATATTTTTATCAGATTATCCCACATACAATTAAAAAGTTATAGGCTAAAGAACTCATTAGCACTTAGCTATTACTAATTGCTATTTATGTTTTAAATATTATTTGGTATAAATCGCTTTAACGAACCACATAAGCATCTATCAATGCTGTATCACCAGCTGTAATTATCCCTAAAATTTTTTCATTTTTATCTCAATTTTCTGTGATTAAAATCACTCCAAGTTTTTTTCTTCTTTGTTTTTTAATAGCAAAAAGTTTGTCTATTTCATATACATTACATTTTTTGTCTACGAAAATTATATATTCCAAATCTGAAAGCAAAGGAATATCTCCAACTTTTGCAAGACCCATATCTTTTGAAGACTCCCCTTCTGTCAGCCAAGCCAACACCTCACTTTCAGCTAAAAGTCAAAGATAGTTTTTATTTTCGCCATAAACTGGCACATGAGAATAATTGTTTTTATCCATAATCTTTAAAATTTTTTTCAAATTATCATCTATTGTACATGTAAATACTGGCCTTTTGAAAAGGTCTATACACTTAAAAGGCTTTTTGATAACATTAACATATTTTTTTAGCTGAGACATAGCATAGTCACTAGGATAAACATAAGAATACCCATCTAACTTTATTCCATGTGTAAGCTCATTCCTAATTTCTCCAAAATGTTTTATTTGATATTGATTTAGTTTAACAAACCAAGAAATATGATAATCTCCTTTTGATATCCTTTTTATTTTTTCATTAAAGGGAATAAAATTATCTATTCAAAGTAGCTTATCAAAATGTTTATCTATTTGATTAAATAAAGCTAAAAATTCTACTATCAAGTCAGATTTTTTATCATACTGTTTTTTTGTTTTTTGATTGTGCATAAAAATACTTATTAAAAATAAAACTACAATCAATTATATACAAAAAAGTATTTTAATGCAAATTTTTGATATGTTTTATAGAAATATATTTTTAATCAAAAACTACTTCAACCTCTAGGTCTTGAAATATTTTTTCTAAATTCTTTTTTGCATTTTTTTGCGCTACTTCCAAAAGACCTGCTTTGACAGCTTCTTCTCTCATTTCTTCTTTGGCCTTATTTCTAAGTTGAGTTTCCATTTCTATATTTCCTTTTGTCAATAATCATATTTTTCTATCATAAGGTTTTGTGTTTTCATCTAATATTACATGTAAAATTTCAGATTCTGGTAAATTTATTTTTACTACTCCATTTAGTTGAGTAAAAACATCTCATGTATTCAATTTAGTTAGATCCAAACCTGCTATTACCCTTCATTCTATTTCAAAAACCATTTTATCTTGCAATAAAAAATCTTGTATTGTATTGTCAAAAGACATATTGGGAATTATATCAATTAACTCTTTTTCTGCTCTCATAATTTTAGTAATAGTCATTTCTGCCGATTCCAATTTATTGACTGAATGCAATCTAGTAATAACAGATTTGGTAGAATTGGTAATAATAATAGATCCTTTTTGTAATCGCTTCCAAGCAAAGAGCAAAATAATAATAATTATCACAAGAATCAACATACGATACAAAAGCTTTAAAAATCTCATATTAGTTGATTTTTTTATTTAAATAAATATATAATCAATATTTATCTTTTAATAAAATTATGAAAAAAATCAAATCTAAAAAATTCAAACAAAGTCTTGTTTTTTTAATTACTTTTTTGATTGTCTATATCCTCTGACGATTTATGTTTAAATACATCATAGGAGTCAGTAAGGTTTGCTACAATAAGTGATGTTTTATAGTAGAAGTAGCAAAAACAGACAAAGAAAGACAAAAAGGATTAATGGATCGTCAAGAAATGAAAAAAAACAAATGAATGATTTTTGTATTTGATGAAGAAAAAAACTATTCTTTTTGGATGAAGGATACTTTAATTTCTCTTGATATTATACGAATAGATTCTCTTGGTAAAATAGTAGATATCCAAACAGCATCTCCTTGTGATGCTACCTTATGTCCAACTTATATACCACAAGGAAATGCAAAATATGTTTTGGAAATAAATGCATGAATGGCAGAAAAAAAATGAATAAAAATTTGAGACAACTTAACTTTCAAATTGAAATAATATTACATTATCATTTCGAAGTGTTCTATCTTGCGAAAAATCTTTACTACTGTCATTTCGCTTGCTCTATCTTGCGAGAAATCTTTCTTTTAAAATTTTAGTTCCTTAATTTTTTTATATGTTTCTAGATGCTCATACTCATTTAAATTCTCCACAACTTTTTCCAAGTCGAAAAGAACATATTTCAGATTTTGAAAAAATATGATGAAAAGCATTGATAAACATTTGAGCTGATGAAAAATATAATAAAAATGGAATCACCATAAGCAGAGAATATTTGTGAAACAGTTTTGTAAAATGTACAATAGGATTACACCCATTTGAAGTAGTTATTGGAAATATAAAATCAAACAATCTAGATGAAAAAATAAGCGAATTAAAAAAAATATATTTAAAAAATAAAGAGCACATTATTGCTATATGAGAAACTTGAATAGATACTCACTATGAATGAGAGATCAATTTAGAGCTACAAAAAGAACTTTTCAAAAAACAATGCGATCTAGCAAAAGAATTAAAATTACCAATAATTATTCATTCAAGAGATGATTTTGATTCTACTATAGAAATTTTAGAAAATTATAAAGAAATAAAAATATATTTTCATTGCCGATGATATGGAAATGAAGAGATCAAAAAATTAGAAAAATATAATTTAAAAAATTACCGAGTTTGATTTTGTGGAAATATTACTTATCCCAAAGCTCAAAACATTAGAGACAGTCTAAAGGCCTGTAATTTAAACAATATTCTTATAGAAACGGATGCTCCTTATCTTTCACCACAAAAGCTTCGTTGACAAACAAACTATCCCAAAAATATTCAATATATTTATGATTTTATTGCTAAAGAATTGAATATCAATATTGAAAACCTAAAAAAACAAATAGAAAAAAACTTCTATCTTCTATATACATAAAAATCTATTGAAAATAGTTGACATTTTTATATATTATATGATATATAAATTTTTATTTATTTCAAAAAAAAATGGATAAAATAAGATCATGAGAGTTTTGAGATTTACAAACATTAGAAAGCTATGTTGAAGACATTAAAACTCTTGTCAAAACTTACTGAAGAAACACAGATCATAAACGAAAAGATAATTTTAATGAAAAAGTCTTGCTATTCTTAAAACTAGCTGAAAATCTTATAGGTCAACAGGAATTAAGTAAAATACTTAAAGATATAGGTCAAGACACAATAAGTCTAAAAGAAAGCTGTAAAAACCTATATTATAGTGATATTTTAAAACTTTTTGACAAAATTAAAATTATATTAAAAGAAAAAGATGGTCATAAAAAAGATGAAAACACAGGAAAAATAAAAAAAATTTTGTGAAAAATTCTTAACAAAAAAAAATGAATAAGCACTGAAACAACAAGTATTGATGTAAAACAGACAAGTGTTGATGTAAAACAGACAAGTGTTGAAAAAACAGAAAACATCAAAACAAATATTATAACCTTTGAAAATATTTGAAAATTATTATGAATAAATAAGTCTATAGATGAGTGAAATCTAAAAAACATGTATGACTACATAAACAAATTAAACAAAAACTCATTAAAATCATTTGTAGATAGAATCATTTTTATTAAAGATAACTTACAAGTAGATGGTCGTATAAAAGAACTTTTAGATGAATTAAAAAATTATAGCACAAAAATAATAGAGGAAAAAACAGAAAAAGAAAAAAAAGAAAGAACAGAATATAAAAAACGAAATAAACTAGAATTAGAAAAAAAAGAAAGAATAGAAAAAATAAAAAAAACATTCGTCCAACAATTAAACATATTTCAAAACATAGCAAATATACAAGACAATCAAGATCCAAAAGAAATAAAAAAAGAATTGTTAGAAAACATAAATCTTATTTTAAGCAACATTAAAGAGGCTTTTGGAAAAGATAATAATTTAAGCTATCCAATTAAAAAAACTGAAGAATTACTTACTCTTTATAAATGACTAGAGTTGTCTAGAATAGATGCTGGACTAAAGCAGTGATATTTATTTGGAGATATATATGATTTTATTATTTGGATAAATGAATATTATATGTTAAATCTAAATTTTTCTGAATATGAGATTTTGGATACTAAAATAAAAGAATATAAATCACTCTAACAAATTTCATACTTTAATTTTTTAGATTTTTCCAAACAACAGTTTTTGTAGACAAACTTTACAATTCTACAAGTTTTGTGTTGCAGTTTTGCAAAACAAACAAAATAACAAAAACAGAAAAACAATGGTTCAAAATAATGAACTTACAATAATACAACTACATACATTTAATAAAACAAGAAAAAAAGCTTATTAAATATTTTTAACTTGATGAACAAAAAAACTTAATTTTTTTACACTCCTACTCTAAAGTAAATTTCTTTATCTACCAATTCCCTTTTTGTTCATCGTTTCAAAGAGGAAATTTGTTTCATAATTTCTATTTTTTCTGGAGTATTCAATGGAGGGTCTCCATAAATCGTTCTAGTTGTGATCGAAAATGGTCTAGACTGTGTTCCATTTATACTCATTTTTATAATTCATTTAAACATTTCTGAACTTTGTAAATCCATTTTAGTAAACTCTGGACTAAATTCTTGTTCCAAAGGTTCTGCATCTAATGCTCAAACTTTTAGAGCAAAAATTGTTCATACATTACCAAAAATTGTTTTGGATAAATCCAATGATCATCAAAGTCATTCTTTTTTCAATTGATCTATGTATTGGTGTGCCATGGTAAGTCAAAGTCTATATTTTCTAGCTTCTGATAATATACTTTCAAAAGATCTAGATACATAGTTTTGAAATTCATCCACATACAAGAAAAAAGGATGTCTATCCTCTTCTGGCATAGAAGCTCTTTTTAATGCAGATAATTTTATTTGCATAGCTACCATTCTACCAATAAGTTGACTATTTATTTCTCATGTAAGTCCTTTTGCCAATTTACACATTATTACCTTTCATTCTTGCATAGCATCAGAAAAATTAAAGGAAGATTTTGGTTGTCCAATTACATTTCTTATATAAGTACCAGTTGTAAAAGGACCAAATTTAGCTTGTATAAATGGAATAATTTCTGCCTTTTCTCTATCTCACATTTTTTTGTATGTTTTATTCCACCAAGCAGCAATTACAGGATTTTTTACATTTCTAATTTTTGATTCAGCATAAGCATCATCAGTAAATAATCTCATAATATCTATCAAAGTTCCTCATTCTGGTTGCTCCATAAGTAAAAAACAAGCATGACGAAAGTAATCTTGGATACGAGGACCAAATATTTCATGTCAATACATATCCACAAACATTTCCACCATATCATTTGTCAAAACATCTCTTTCATCTTCAGTATGTGCTCCATCCAAAGGATTGAAAGCTATTGGATATTCGGTATTTGATAAATCAAAATATATTAAATCATCTATTCTTTCTTTTGGAAAGTGTTTCATCAAAGTATCAACCAAATCTCCATGTGGATCTATTACACAAAATCAATTTCATCTTCTCATATCTTCTTTTGCTTGAGTTAGAATCATTGTAGACTTACCCGTACCTGTCTGTCACACTATATATACATGCCTAAATCTATCTTTATCTGACAATATCACATCTCTTTTGACTCATCAATACTCATTTCGTCATAAATGCATTCAGTTAGATGGCATATCTTCTGGTGCAGGCACAATTTTTGCTTTTTGCCAAGCAATACGCGGATTGAGATTAAATCTAGCATGAGGGAAGTGCACAATAGATGAAAGCTCTTTTATGTTTAATATATTTGGTTTAAAAAAAGATCTTAGTTGATAATAAAATGATGAATTTGTATAAAAATTCCTCAAAACAAAATCTTCTGCAAAAGATTTCAAGTTTTTTATTTTCCAAAATTTTAATCTATTTAGACCAATATAATTATATTGATTAAACAATCTTTCCATTTCATCGATCATTTTTGCTGGCCTATTTTTTTCTATAGAAGTAGCAAACGTTCTAATTTTTGTTCTAAATATTTCATCATCAGTTTTTTTATCAAAATCTCAAAGTTGTTGTTGAGAAAAATTATGTTTACTTTTTTCTTCTTGATTTTTTTCGTGTTTTGTGTCTTCATTTGAAAATCATTTTCGAAGCTTTAAAAATGTCTTTTTAAAAAAACCAAAATCTTTTCATTGTTTGATTTTATCTGCCTTTTTTCTCATTCTTTTTAATCGTTTAGATGGAAGGGGTTCCACTAATATTTGTAAAACCATCTTTTCATCTTTTCCAACATTATTATAAGAAGATAAAATACTATCCATAGGATCCGCTTCAAAAGCTTCATATGTTTTTATTGGATGCACACTATGTTCAGTAAAATTAAACTCACCTCCTGCCATATATTTCCCAGCTTCTAATAATTTTGGTTGATCTATATCTTCTATAAATGACTCTGGATAAAAAGCTGCTATCATTTTTCTAACTGTAGACAATTGGGTCTCAGGTACTCAAACAATATATTTTATTTGTTCTTTTTCTACAAACAATTCCATGCTAATATAATCTCCTCCAAACAGTCTATATTTCAGATCTCCAAAAAAACTTTTTGAAAAATCTGCTTCAAATAAAGAGCGTAAGTGTCTATAAACAGAATAAAAGTTTTTATAAACTTGATTCATTATTTCTATATTGTTTTTCATTTGTTGGATGTGATCCGTAGCTTCTATATCGGTAGATTTTGCTGCAGTCTTTTTTTGAATTCTAACTTGTAAAAATCTAATATGTTTACTCTGTCTATATCTGTGTTTTTTTTCTAATTGCAAAAATATTAAGATATATCAAATTATTCATATCAATATAAACAATATTATTCCTATAATTCGTGCTAAGACAGTTGGCATATACGTATTACAAAAATAAAATTTACAAAGATAAACATTATCCTTATATAAAATTATAATGATTTTCACATAAAATAGGAAAAGATTTTAAGTTTAAACATCAAATTAACAACCAAAATAACAAAAAAGATATATAACATAGTTGAAAGCCTGCCCCGCAGTATTGCGGGGTTTATAAACTTGAAAGTTACATTCGTACCACCCGTCCGCTTGTCCAGTAAGGCCCGTAAAACTACGGGATAGGACTACGGGGCGGGGCAGGCTTTCTAACTTACCACCTACCCTACTATTGAAAAAAACTTTTTTTTTCTTATCATGTAATAAAATCTTTTATATCTTTCCATATCAACATGAAAAAAAGCAAAATTATTCTCGGTTTTCTATGATTGTTAGCTTTCTTAGCTATTCCTGTTCAAGCTAGTTCTATTTTCTCCTGAGCAGAGCAAACAATATATGTAAACACTCCCGTAGAAAGAAACATGTATGCTGCTGCTGGTAATTTAATGGTTTCCAAACCCATTGGTGGTGACTTAATCGCTTTTGGGGAATCTATCTCCATATCTTCCAATGTAAATGAGGATTTTATGGGATTCGGAACAAACATCTATATTGATAGTAAGGTTGCAGGCGATGTTAGAATAGCATGACAAAACATTATCATAAATCAAGATATTTGATGAGACTTCATTGCATTTGGAGCTTCCGTGACCGTTGCTCCTGATGTAAAAATTTGATGAGATTTTGTTGTATATTGAGCAACAGTAAATATGAATGGTACAGTTAATGGTAATGCATACATTGGTTCTGCATGACTTTCACTAAACTGACAAATTAAAGGAAATGCAAAACTTAATTTTAAAGAAATAAAACTTGGAGATGGTGCAAAAATAAACGGCTCTTTAAGTTACAAAGCTCCACAAACCAATACAGAACTAGAAGGAATATCCAATGGAGAAATTACTTTCAAAGCATCTATAAAAGAAGGTTCTCAAAAGTTCTTTTTTGGACTTATAAAATGAATCGTATTTTACAAATGGGCATACATATCTTTATTTGCACTTATTTTAGTACTTATATTTAGAAAGATTTTCAAAGAGGTTTCTGATACTCTAAAAAAGAGTCCACGGCAAAGCCTACTTGCTGGATTCTTATGTTATACATTACCTCCATTTGCAATTTTAATACTTCTTATAACAGTTTTAGGTATTCCACTTGCTTGAATCTTAAGTCTTTTGTATATTATTTTATGGATAATGTGAGGATTTATGAGTAGTGCTATTCTTTCATCTTGGTTTATAGATAGTTTCCGAGGCGGTATCAAAAATGCTGCTTGATGGAAAATACTTTTGACAGTTATTGTTGTTTCATTCCTTTTCACTATCATTAGTGGTATTGATATGATAGCAATCTTCTTTGCAATATGAGCATTAGTCTTATATAAAATAAATTTCACAAAAAAAACTCTAAAATCCCTTTAGAGTAAATCAACTTCTTTTCCCCCTACCACCCGGGTGAAAAAATTGACCCCGGGAGTTATCCCGGGGTCAAAACACAGCCCCGGTGGTAGGTTTTTATAAGCCTTTAACTTTATAAACTCACTTCAAGTATTTCAAAATTTCATCCTTATTATTTCTGTTTTTTATATCACTTATCACCCAATCTAGGGCATACTTCAACAACTCTCAAACTTGTGGTCATGGCTGAATTTTGAAAAAATCCATAATAATTTTTCAATCTACTTTCAAATCCTTAGCAAGAAATTGTCATTCTTCTTTCTTCAATTTTTTTAAAATTTTTCTTAAATCTTCTATATCTGTAATATCACTATTGTTTTGCATAGGATTATATTGTCCAAGCCTATCAGCCATCGTTATATCAAACAAATTATTAACTTTTTGAAATCACACTTCACTATAAAGTTTTCTAATTTTTTTGATTCTATTGCCATCTTTTGCATCTAAAATTTCTCATGGGACATGATGATTGGCAATATATCGCATAATATCTATTATCTCAGTTTTTGAAAATCACAAATTAGAGAAGTCTTTTTTTGCTATTTCTGGTCAAGAACTACGATGATTTAATGGTCAAGATAATATTTCTCTAATCTCTTCACGATCCAATCCTATTTTATAAGCTTCGTATTGTCCTACTTTACCAACATCATGATATAAGATAGCCAAACGAACCAAATAATCAGAATTTATTTTTTGCAATTCATACAAACTCAGCATAGTATGGACATAGGTATCAAATGGATGATATCTTACAGGTTGTTCCACATGTTTTGTTTTATATAATCATGGAAAAAGATACTCTAATAATTTTATCTCATCCAAAAGTGAAATAAATGCAAAAGGATCTCAAGCAGAAAAAACCTTTTTTATTTCATCTTTTATTCTTTCTTTTGCAATATTTTTTACCAAACTTACATGATTTTTTAGTGAATTCCAGGTGTTAGTTTCTATATCAAAAAGTATGTTTTTTCAATCTCATTTTTTATTTCTTAATTTTTGATTTAACACAGAAATGAATCTCAAAGCACGAATAGTTCTCAAAGCATCTTCTACAAACCTATTATCTGCTTTTCATACACATTTAATTTTTTTATCCATTAAATCTTGAATAGATCACTGTGGATCAATTAATATACGAATAATGTTGTCTTTAGATTTTTGTTTTTTAACAAAAACCTCTTTTAAAACATCAATTAAATACACAAGAAAATCTAAATGCAACTCTCATTTTGGAAATAAATTTTGAATATAATTATGATTTTGTACAATTAAAAGGTTTTGATCCTGATAAAACAAAAATCAATATTTTTCCAAACTTTTTTGAATTTCAGCCATATCTGATATTTGTTTTTTTTCTATTTTTGGAGACATTGAAATTTTATTTTTTATATTTATAGAAAAATAATATAGAGAATTAATGGTAAAGTCCCTTCTATTAGAGTCTAGAATCAAATCATTTTGTCGCTGAATTTTTTCTGGATGACGATTGTCAGAATACTCATTTTCCAAACGAAATGGAGTCAATTCATATTGTATTTTATGATCTTTGGGGATTAAAGTAATAGTTCAAAATTTTTCTGTAATAAAGTGAGAAATGTTTTTTTTATCAATTTTTTCATAAATATCTAATGGCAAACCAGCCATAGTAAAATCAATATCTTTAAACTTTTTTTCAATATCTAAAAGCAAATCTCTAACCACTCCCCCAACTAAAAAAAGGTTTTCAGTTTTAGTTTTTTTTTGAAGATATTTTTGATGAATATCTAGTTTACAAAACAAATCAAAATTTAACATAATATTTTTCAAATTTCTAAAAAATAACAAATCCATAATAGAGAATTATTATTTTTTATCAAGAAATAAAGACATATTTTTATCTTTGTCTACTTTTTGCATCTCTAAGTTCTTTTTCTGCAAATTTTTTATCAGATTTAACTTTATCCAGTTTTTTTTGTAACTTGATTTCTTTTTTAGTCAAATTATCAACCTGCTCTTGTTTGTTTTTAACTAATGTGTTAATTTCTTGATCAACAGTTTTTTCGCAACAAGATGAAAATCATGCAACTCATAAACTCATCAAACCAACTAAAGCAAGAGTAGTAACACCATTTGCTCTTTTAGTTTTAGGAGCGTTTTTGAAAGGATCCTGATTTTCAAGCTCTTTCCAAGCATTAACTGGAGAATGAGTAATTCCACTACCAACTAATTCAGCCATTTTTATTTTTATTATGATATAAAATTAAACCTTCAATATAGTAATTATAAATATTTTTTCTAATTTGTCAAATAATTTTACTTCTAAAAAAGTTTAGTTGATTTTTAAAATAAATTCTATATATTTCTTTTCATGAAAAAACAATAAACAGTTCAATTTGTGTATTCTGCAGGATTACGAGATCAAGGACAAGAATAGGTTTTATTTTATGGGTGAGTAGCTCAGTTTGGTTAGAGCAGGTCCCTCTTAAGGACAAGGTCGAGGGTTCGAGTCCCTCCTCGCCTACCATCAAAAAAAGATTATAACAAACATATACGCACTATAAAATCCAAAAAAAAATTCCTAACAACAAAAAACTATAAAAGAGTTTTTATTCTTTGAAAAACACAAAGATTTTGGCATATCAACTTGAAAAAGAACATTTTTTTCATAAAAAAATAGTACTTTTAGTTTATATTTAAAATATTTATGTCTCAAAAAAAATTCTACATTACTACTGCTATTGCTTATCCAAATTGAAAGCCACATATGGGTCATGCTTTAGAAATAATTATTGCCGATGCTTTAGCAAGAATGCATAGAATGACTTGAAAAGAAGTAGAATTTCAAACAGGTACAGATGAACATGGTATTAAAAATCGAAGAACTGCTCAAAAAGAATGAAAAAATATTTTAGATTTCTTGGATGAAAATGTTCTTGCATTCCAAGATATGTATAGCAAATTAAATATTTCATATAATACTTTTGTCAGAACATCAGATCAAAAAAAACATTATCCTGGAGTACAAAAAATACGACAAAAAATGGCTGATAAATGAGATATTTACAAACAAGCGTACAGTGGGTTTTATTGTGCTGGTTGTGAATCTTTCAAAACAGAAAAAGACTTAGTAAATGAGAAATGTATCGATCATCCAAATCAAGAAATAGAAAAAATAGAAGAAGAAAACTATTTTTTTAAACTATCAAAATACAAAGATCAGGTAATTGATTTAATAAAAAAAGATAAATATAAAATTTTTCCAGAAATAAGAAAAAACGAAATGTTAGCTTTTTTAGAAAATGCTAGAGATATTAGTTTTTCTAGACCAAAATCTAGTTTACCTTGGGGAATACCTGTCCCAAAAGACGAAGAACATATAATGTATGTTTGGTGCGATGCTTTGTCCAATTATCTTACAGGTCAATGATATGGTTTAAATGAAAATTGGAAAAACACACGACCAGCAGATTTACACATAGTTTGAAAAGATATTCAGAGATTTCATGCTGCATTTTGGCCCGCTATGCTTTTGTCTACAGATATAGACTTACCAAAAGAATTGTTAGCTCATGGTTTTCTGACAGTAAACGGTAATAAAATGGGGAAATCTACTGGGAATGCAATCAATCCAATGGAGGCTATAGAAAAGTATGGAAGAGATCCTCTTGTATTCAATTTACTCTACGATGTAGCAAGCGATGGAGATGGAGATTTTTCAATGAACAGATTAAATAGTGTTTACAATAGCATGTTAATTGGCTCTTGGTGAAATCTAGTAAATAGAGTTAGTAAATTAAGCGAGAAATTTTGAATAACAAAAGGAAAATTATGAAATAATGAAAATTGGTTTAAAGATTTTAATATAAATACAATTAGTGATTTTCTAAAAAATCATGATACTAAATGATATTTAGAAAAACGATATCACTTAGTTCAAAAATCAAATGAATACATCACAAAGGAAGAGCCTTGGATCAAATATAAAAATGAAAACACAAAAATAGAAGCTATTGAATGTTTGGAATTTTTACTATATGTAGTAAAAAATCTATCTATATTATCAGCACCAATACTTGTGGACTCTTTTGAAAAAATTAAAAACATCATTTGAACAAACATTTTAGATTGACTATCAACTGAAACAAACACTTCCTTTGAAATTTGGGAAAATGCTTTTAATGTGACAGAATTCAATGTTAACATTCACTCAGAAATTATTTATTCAAGAATTGAAGAATAAAACCACTTTATATTTATAATATTGAAGGAATAAAAAAAACAATAAAGCAATAAAAATACCATTTAATTGTTGTCGCAGAATTATTCTCTTAAATAAGCCCATAAAACAACAAGCTATCAGATCAAACATTACTTTTGGACATCTTTTTTATTTTTAATCGCTTTTCTATTTTCTGAAAATCATTTTTAGAAAAATAATAAAAAATTAGGTAATCAAGCATTTGAGAAAGATATCATTTTTTAGATAAATCAACCAAAGCAAGATGTTTTTTGTAAATATTTTCATCACTATCCAGCACTGTTACTAAACTTTCCAGATCAGCAAGTATATTTTGATCAACTATATAATCATTTTGTCCAAAAGGAATAATAATCGCTCTAGAAATTATAGTATCAAGTATCTGAGATTTGTTAGATGTACTAGCTATAATAATTCTATTTGCCAAAGGCTCTTCACAAGTTTTCAAAAAAGCATTTATAGCTGCAATAGTCATTCTCTCTATATTTTCTATAAATAGAATTTTAGCTTTCCCTGAAGGAGATTGTTGTAACCAAGAATTGATTTCCCTAGTTCCAAGGTCTTGATAATTATAATCTTTATATAAAATTTTTGCTGTTTCATCATTTTTCAATTCAACTTTAATCTTGTGTTCTTTTTGAAGTTCAAAAGAAAAATCTTTTATGTACAAAAAATCATTTTGGAGGTAATTTCACAAAAAATCTTTTGCTAAAGCTTGAACTGCTTTTGATTTTCATAGTCATTGAGCTCAAGTAAGTATAAAAAAAGAAATCTTTTGCTCAGCATTTGATCACAATTCAATATATTTTTTTAAAATATCTATATTTTTTTCAATTTTTAGCATCACAAAAATATTATATAAACAATATTATCTATTTATCTTTTTTGATCTTAGTTTCAAATGAAAAACAGAAATATATTTTTATCATCAATAAAAAAGATCTTTTTCATTATGAAGCGAATAAAAGTTAATTTATAATTTTTTTAAACAAGGTGACAAAACAATAATCTACTAAATATTAAAACACAAACTGCATATAGTGGGTTATCAAGTGTTTGTTGTAAATAGTAAATTGTATTGAAATTGTTTAACTAATGCTTAAAGTGTACAACACTTTATTTTATCTTATTTTTGTTATGAAAACTCTATTAACTATATTGTTGGTGCTTAGTTGAGCTATCTTTGTTTGATCTGTATTACTTATGTCTCCAAAGGGTGGTTTAGGATCTGCTCTTGGTGGGGTTTGAGCTTGAAGTGAATATGGAAGCAAAAAATCATTAGAATGAAAACTCAAAAAAATAGCATTGATAACAAGTATAGTTTTTGTTGTAATTTCTTTAATTTTACCATATGTAAAATAAAATGATTTCTTTTAAAGAAAAAAACACTTTAAAAAGATACTTAAGGTATACTTTTTTTGTAACTTTAATATTATGGATTTTAACTAGCTTATATGTTATTTATCAATATCTACGAGCATCTTCCAAACAAGTTATAAGTAAGGGCTGAACTTTTATAGAAGGAATTTTTTCCACAACTTCGTTCTTACCATATCTAAGTAATGATTGGCAAAGTAAATTTTACCAATGAATGATGTTTGACAGATGCTTAGAGTTTGAAATTGATCAAAATGGTAGGCCAGAATACAAAAACAAACTTTGTGATGTTACAACAAGAGACTACAAAACCTACCATATTGCATTGTCAAATGGTGGTGTTTGGTCTGATTGAGTTCCTTTATCAATAGAAGATGTGTTTTTTACCTATGAAGAAATAATTAAAAATAATTCATTTGAAATAGAATACCTAAAAAAATATTCCAATATAAATGTAGAAATGGAAGGAGATAAAGTAAAAGTAGTATTTGAAAATAGTTCTGAAGATAATTCTTTATTTTTCACCAACTATATTTTACCAAAACATGCACTTCTTGCTCCAAATATAGAAATGTACAAGCAAAGCTTTGCAATAGAACCTATTTACAACAATTGTGCGAAAATAAAATCTCAATCTACTGACCAATATAGTCTAATTTTTGATTTGTCTGATTGTAAAGATACTAATTTATGATTTTATCAAATAAAAAACGCAATTTCTTTTGATAGTTTTAAAGAAAGTACAAATCAATTGAACTGATCTATTATAGATGCTTATATTTGAGATGAAAATCTAAAGTGATATCAAACAATAAATCTAGAAAGCAATAAATTAATTACTCTATTTTTCAACACAAAGTCCGAAAAAATGACAGTAAGATTAAGAAGGGCTCTATGATGACTAATTGCAAACAAGTTTTTTGATTCTGATAAAGATGAATATATGAAAAAATACGACAGAGATATTTTTATAAAATATACATCCACTGGTGCAAACATATCGGACTTTTTAAGCCGTATAGATACGAAATGAGGCTTAGGAAAACAAGAGTTGATAGAAAGTTGAATCGGTGAATTTACATGAAATTTAAATTTTTCTAACAAAGAAAAAGCTTATGCTTTTTATACAGAAGACAGCAAACAGGATTTTATGTTAAATTTGAAGTTTGAAAACAGCTACGACAAAATAGCTATACAACACAATAGTTGAGATCTATATTATCCAAGCACATACAGTAAAAAAAATCAATCTGCAAATTATTGAATAGCACCAAAAAATAAAAATATAAACCCTGGATTAAATTCTTATACTATTTTTGGATTTAATAAAGATAAAAAAGAACAAGTAGGAAGTATCAATCTTTACAATCTATACAAAGAAGATACTGAAAATACTGTTTGAATTAAGGAAAATCTAAAAATTTTATATTTCGACAACAATCTATCAAATTATGTTATAGGGAAATTAAAACAAATATTTAAAGAAATGGATATAGAAGATAGGTTTACTTACAAAAAATCATCTGACATAAATGAATTGGAAGGAGTTATAACTGCTGGAGAATATGATATATTTTTAAATATAATAGATATGTGACTGACCACAGATATTTCCAAATTATTTTCAGTAGAAAATCCAAAAACAAATCCATCTCAATACAGCAATGCAAGGTTGGTTTCTTTATTAAAACAATATAATGAATCAAAAAACAAATCAAAAATTGTTGAAGAAATAAACAATATCCATTCAAACGATATGCCTATTGTTGTTTTAGGAAGACAATATATTAAATTAAACTTAAAAGATTCTATGTTAAACAAATTAAATATGGAAAAATTGGACATGTATGAATATAATCGAAGAGATATAATTTACAAAAACTTAAGTTTAACTGAAAATATATATATAGATAAAGAAAAAGCTTGGAATCGAAAAAACTTTTGGAATTTTATAAAAAATCCAAACTAAAAATTAAAAGTAAATATTTGTTTTAAAACTTGAAAGTTTATAATTTTAAGAATCAAGTATAGATAAAATAATTTTGGACACTTTACAAACTTACAGCAGTATTTAATGTTTTGAATGTCAATTATAGAAATAGTAAGTCTAGCAATAATATTGCTAATTTCCATATGATTGCATGAATATGCTCATGCATATGTTTCTTATAGATTATGAGATCCTACTCCAAAACTACAATGAAGATTAACTAGCAACCCATTAAAACATATGGATCCTATTTGATTTTTTATGATATTTTTGATAGGATTTTGATGGGGAAAGCCTGTTCAAGTAAATCCCACATATTACAAAGATCCATTAAAATGAGAACTAATGGTTGCACTAGCATGACCAGCAACAAATCTAATTCTTTCTACAATAGGGATTATTTTACTACTAATTTTTTCTAAAATTTTTTCTTTATGAATTAATGATATATTTCTAAATAATGCTAATGCTCTAATTATGTTTTTTGTAAATTTCTCTATGATAAACATCCTTTTAGCTGTGTTCAACCTAATTCCACTACCTCCTCTTGATGGATTTAGAATAGTAAAAATGATTTCATACAATTTTGCTAGTTTTGTAGAAAAATACACTACATATATTTCAATCATGTTTTTGATATTAATTTTATGACCAGGTAGAAGTGTTGTTTGAAATTTTTTACGAACAGTAAGCAATTCAATATTTCAATTTATATTTACTATTTTTGCTACTATTTTTTATTAACTTAAGAAAATCTAAACAACAATTTAACAAGCAATATAAAAAATATTAAAGAAATTTATTACAAAATAAGCTTACTTTACAAATTTTAAACTTTATTAACCTTACAAAATAATCTCCATGATTGAAAAATTAAAATCAATAATACAAGAATATCTAAAACTAAGTGAACTTGCCATAGATCCAGAAACTCTTTGAAATCAAAAAGAATCTATTAGGATAAATAAAGAAATTTCTAATATGCAAGAAAAATATGACTTATCAAAAGAATACCTAAACTATTATGGTCAACTAGAAGAAGCAAAGGAAATATTAAACACAGAAAATGATGAGGATATGATAGAGATAGCCAAAGAACAAAAAAAAGAATCAGAAGATAAATTAGAGGAATTGGAAAAAAAAATTAAAATAGCCTTATTGCCTAGCGATCCAAATGATGATAAAAATATTTTTTTAGAAATTAGACCAGCTGCTTGATGAGATGAATCAGCATTATTTGGAGCAGAATTATTGAGAATGTACTTATTTTTTGCACAAAAAAAATGACGAAAAGCAGAAATAGTAGAAGAACAACTTACAGACATTTGATGAGTAAAATTTGTAATGGTAAAAATATTTTGAGAGAAGGTTTATTCCATTATGAAATTTGAAAGTTGAGTACATAGGGTTCAAAGAATACCTGATACAGAATCTCAAGGAAGAGTGCATACTTCTACAGTAACTGTTGCAATTATGCCTGAAGTAGATGAAGTTAGTGTAAATATAGATCCAAAAGATGTTGTAATGGACACCTATGCTTGATCTTCTTCTGGTGGACAAAATGCAAATAAAAATCAAACTGGAGTTAGATTACACCACATACCAAGCTGATTGATTGTTGATATTGGAGATAGCAAATCTCAATTAAAAAACAAAGAAAAAGCACGAGAAGTACTTAGATCTAGATTGTACCAAATAGAATTAGATAAACAGCAAAAAGAACAAAAAGACATCAGATGAAACCAAATTGGTAGCTGAGATAGATCAGAAAAAATAAGGACATATAATTTTCCACAAGACAGAATTACAGACCATAGGATCAAACAATCTTGGTCAAATATTCCTTCAGTATTAGCAGGGAATCTAGATGAAATTTTGAATACAATAATAATAGAAAATCAAAATATTCTTTTGACAAAAATCGAGTGACAAGATTCTACAGTTAATAATTAATAATAGAAAATTAAACCATAAACAGAGTGAAGCCAGTCATTTCAATTTCGAACATAACTACTGTCATTTAGAACAAAATCTAGAAACCTATTCGCGACACGCGACAACAGCTTTTTATTTTATTAAGCTAATAAAAAAACTACCTTATGGTAGTTTTTTATGAAGAACTTTATAAGTAAATTTAATGTCAAAAATTAGTAAAAATAAAATGATTTTTATCTTTACAAAAACTTTTATCTAAATGTTTTTTTTTATAATTATCTGCGACATTAACATCAGCACTTGAGCATGATACTAAATTCCAGGATCAATTTGATTGTAATTCATATCCATACAAAATACCAGAATTATAATATTTTATATCAACAACATCACATAATAATTTTTTGTTTTTCTTGTAACAAGATTTAATAAAACCACCTTTTAACTTAGTAAAATGTTGTCGATGAGTATCTCATGCTTTCAATACAAAAATTCAACCCTCATTTTCATCAAGTCGCTGTACTCATAACATATAATCTCAAAAAACATATTCCTTATGTATCGCTGCTGAAACAACATCAAGCGGATTATAATTATGTACAAAATCTCAAAATTCAGATGACACCTGTTCTAACCTATTATCATATATTGATTTATAAATTTGAGAATAATTTAATTTTGTAATTTTTATATCACTTCACACATAGTCAACCAAAAATAATTTACACACATCTCTCAGTTCTTTTGTTGATCAAGATACAGCACACTGTTCAAAAAGTTTACTAGTCCACTTAGTTATATATGCCTTATCGTCTGCATTCTGATAAATTTTTGCCAATAAAGGAGAAATCCAATCATAAAGTAGCTGTTCTTTATCTCAAATTACTCAGTATTCCCAAACACCCTCTTCTGAATCAACAATATATTTTTCAAATAATTCATCTTGATTTGATTTTCACTTATGAAACTTATCAAAAAATTTTTTATTTTGTTCACATAATGGATCTCAACGGTATCAATCCACACATTCCAAAGAGAACATTTGTGCAAATCAAAAAGAACAAAAGAAAAATATAAAAATTAACAATATTTTTTTCATAGCATAAAAATGATAATAAAAATTAGATATTTAACATCAATTCTATTAATAAGTTTTGACATCCAAAAATCAACAGCATAAAAAAGGAACGATTACAAAACCGTTCCTTATATTATTTTATTTATTACTTTATTATTTTATCATTTATTATATCCTACCACCCGCCCCGTAGGACTACGGGCCGGGTGGTTAGACGAATTTCTACTCCTCATCCATTGATTTAACTTTTCCAGATCTCTCATCTATAATTTGTTTTGAAATATTTTCTGGAACTCTCTCATAGCTACCAAATTCCATAGAGAAGCTCGCTCTACCCTGAGTATTGGATCTAAGATCAGTTGCATAACCAAACATTTCTGACAATGGAACTTTAGCTTTAATTACAGTTGCATTTCCTCTTTGTTCTTGTCATTGAATCATTCCTCTTCTAGAAGATAAATCTCCCATCACATCTCAAACATAATCTTCTGGAGTAGTCACTTCTACAGTCATTACTGGCTCTAATATACAAGCTTGCGCTTCAGGTTTTGTAAATGCAGCTTTGAATGCTCTAAATGTCGCAATTTTAAATGCTATTTCTGAAGAATCCACATCATGATAAGATCCAAAATAAGGAACAGCTTTAATGTTTATAATAGGATATCATGCCAAAATACCTTGTGCCATAGTTTCTTTAGCTCCTTTATCAATAGCTGGTATAAATTCATTTGGAATTACTCATCATTTGATTTCTGATACAAATTCATAGTTTTTATCTTGAAGTTTTTCAAGTCTAAGTAATACATGTCCATATTGTCCTCTACCTCCAGTTTGTCTCTTGAATACTCATTCTCATTCTACACTATCAGCCATAATTGTTTCTCTATAAGCAACTTGTGGTTTTCCTGTATTCACTTCTACTTTATGTTCTCTTCTAAGTCTATCTACTATAATATCTAAGTGTAATTCTCCCATACCAGCAATAATTGTTTGTGCACTTTCTTCATCAGAATGAGCTCTAAATGTGGGATCTTCATACATAAGTTTTGCCAAAGCCAATCATAATTTTTCTTGATCATCTTTAGTTTTTGGTTCAATAGAAATATTGATAACTGGTTCTGGAAATTCTATTTTTTCAAGAATAATTGGATTTTTCATATCACATAAGGTATTTCCTGTTCTTGTATCTTTTAGTCATAAAAATGCACAAATATGTCATGCTCATATTTCTGAAATTTCTTCTCTTTTGTTTGCGTGCATCAAAAGCAATCTTCCTACTCTTTCTTTTTGACCAGTAATAGGATTTAATAAAGAATCTCCCGATTTTATAGTTCCAGAATATACTCTAACAAAAGTCAAAGTACCTACAAAAGGATCTGAAGCAATTTTAAATGCCAATGCAGAAGCTGGTTCTGTAAGAGAAGCATGTCTTTCCAGTTGTTTTTCTTCATTGTCTGGATCTATTCCAATAATAGTTCACCTATCCAATGGACTAGGTAAATATCTTGTCACATAATCTAAAGCCAATTGTACACCAGTATTTTTTAGCGCTGTACCACACAAAATCGGATACAATTCATTGTTTACAGTTCCATTTCTAATTGCTTTTACAATCAAGTCTTTTGGGATATCTCATCATTCCAAAAACTTATCAGCCAACTCATCATCAAACATTGTAGCAGCATCTATCATTTTTTCTCTATACTCCTCTGCTTTTGCTTTTAATTCTTCTGGAATTTCGTGCTCTACAACATTAACTCCCATTTCTCATTCAAACGTATACAATTTCATATCCAACAAATCCACTATTCATTTGAAATCAGAAGCTGCTCCATAAGGAATCTGACAAACAACTCCTTTATCAGTAAGTTTTGATTTAATACTGTCTACTGCCATAAAAAAATCTGCTCCCATTTTATCCATCTTATTTACAAAAGCCATTCTAGGAACTTCATATTTATCTGCTTGTCTTCGAACTGTTTCTGATTGTGGTTCTACTCATTGAGAAGCATCAAAAACTGCTATAGCTCAATCTAAAACTCTCAAAGATCTTTCTACTTCTACAGTAAAGTCTACATGACCAGGAGTATCTATCACATTTATATGATAGTCTTTCCAAAAACAAGTAGTAGCTGCAGATGTGATCGTAATTCATCTTTCTTTTTCTTGTTCCATCCAATCCATATCAGCTGCTCCATCGTGGGTTTCTCCTACTTTATGCTTTTTACCAGTATAATAAAGAATTCTTTCTGAAAAAGTTGTTTTACCAGCATCAATGTGTGCCATAATACCAATGTTTCTTACCCTATCCAAGGGAACTGTTTGTGCCATTTTTACAAAAACTAAATAATAAAAAATGCAAAAATCTTGCAATATTGGACATCCTTATAATAAAATAGCTATCTTTTTCAAGACAATTTACAGTAGATAATCTGCAATGTACAATTTACAGCTTGTTATTCTGCTTAATATAATTTTGATAAGAATCTATTTGCAAACTCCTCCTCATTCTGAACAAACGGTTTGTCATTCTGAACGATCAACAACACTGTCATTCTGAGCAAAGCGAAGAATCCATTTGCAGAATCTTTATTATTTCAAACAGTCTGTCATTTCGAGTGTCATAACTTGCGAGAAATCTTTCGTCTGTCATTTCGAAGTGTTCTATCTTGCGAGAAATCTTACTGTAATGCTTTTAGATCTCTCGCAACAATAACAACTCGAGATGACAAATCCGCAACAATAACAACTCGAGATGATACAGTATAACAATAACAGTCCATCGAAATTTTTTCGAAACAAACGAAATGACAAAAAAACAAGAATAAGCAAACAACAAATTTAATAAATTTTTAATTTTATGAAATTGATTAATATGAACTTACTAAATAGCTCCTTTTATTTTTATAGAATTATTTACTAATTGATGCTCTACATTATTCAAAATATCTGTTTTGTAAGGAAAATCTTCTGTTTCTTCTATTGTCCTAAGAGGATTGGAAATCTCTAAAAAATCATCAAGATCAGACAAATCTAAGCTTCACAATTCATCTATCATCTGAATAATTCATTTCATTTTTTCTAGAAAATCTTCTTGTTTATTTGTATCAAGAGTTATATTTGATAGTTTTTGCATTTGTTTTAGTTGTTCTAAGTTTAACATATTTCCTGTAATAATTGATAAATTTTTTATTTTACTATTAAATTAATTTTTCAATCTACTGTTGGCATATTTTCATAAAATACTGATGCTGTAATAGCATATTCTCATGGAATTTCATATACCTGAGAAACATTGGTACAAGATCTTCAAGGACATTCTATTTCATTTCAATTACCAAATTTCCATATAATTTTTGTAGGAGAGCCATCCATATTTAATGACATATCCACACTATCTCAAATACTAGCACTTTGTGCAGGATGAGAATCTAAAACTATTTCTACATTTACAATTGGTTTTGTAATAGACATCCTAGTTCATCATCATATAGTTAATTCACGACCTTTTTTAGTTTTCAAAGTAACTGTAGGATAAAAAACTCAATTTTCTTCAGCAAAATCATATGTATATGTATGTTCTATAATTGATTGAGATAGATTTTCTTTTTTATTTCAATCTCAAAAATCCCATGAAAAATAAACTATTTTATCTTCTGGATCAGTAAGTGTAGTAGCAGAAGCATCAAACTTTACCTTAAATGGGGAAATCCCAACAGTATCTGGAGACACTAAAAAACTTCAAATAATATCATCTCTATCCACCACAATCTTTATTTCCTTTTCAGAATAAGTTTCTGTATTTGAATCTCCAACAATAATTTTTATAATAGCTCATTGATTTGAATCAATAGTAGCTTGAAAAGAGTTATTTTCCACTAAAGTTGGAATATCATTTACAATTGCTTGTACTTTTGCTCCAGCAATATTCGGAATTATATTTTTTATGTCCACTCTTACAATTGTAGGAATTTCTGTAATTTTAACAGTTTCTAAATCATCTTGTTTTTCAAAATCAGATTTTGTTGGAGTTTTTGTAAATATATCATAATATATTTGGAAATAAGATCCACCAACATCTATGGTCTGACTTTCTGCCAGACCTTGTTTGCTATCTGAAGTAATAAAAACAAGCTGAACTGAATACAAACCATTTCCAGGAAAAGTATATTGAATAGTAGAATTTTTGGAAGAAATTGTATCTACTATTTTATTGTTTTGTTTATTCAATATATTAAATTTATATTCAGAAACTGTAGGTTCTACTCCATAAAAATTAGCTGAAATATTATATTGTCATTTATCTAATTCTACAAAATCTACATAAGCAATTGGTACATCTGACTGCTCTATTCTAATTGGAAATGAATAAGCATAATTATTCAAAAAAGGTATTTTGAAAGCAAAATTGAAAACTCCAGCACCTGTATATATATGAGTATAGTAAATAAGTCCAGTTTTATCAAAAACTCAATCTCAATCCAAATCTCGTTCAATCTGATAATCGTTTAATTGAAATTCTCTAAAAATATCTGAAGCATCATATGTAATATTTACTGGATTTTTTCAAACAAACAACTCATTGTTGTTTAATTGATTTTCTCATAAATTAGAACTAACATTTATTTGAGATCTAACTACAATATTTGCAACCGAAACATCTTTGGAATTTTGTCATTGAGAATCTAAATAATCTAACTTTAATTTTATAGGATAATCTCATTTTTTTTGATAAAAACAAGATCATTGAAATTTATTTCAAGCTATTGTCAAAATTTGTCAATTCCCACAATCCAAACCAAGTCATAAAATTTTTGGATTTCACAAACTTGGAACAAGTTCTTTGTTGAAAAGTTTTAGATTTAGTTCAAATTCAATATTTACTGGTGCAATAATATACAAATCTGGCTCGATTCATAATTCTACTGGTCAATCTTGTAAAATTAAATTGGCGGTCAATAGTTGAGTAGATTGATCCAAATCTATATTTTTAATAGCATTGATAGCTGATAATCATAAAACTAAAGTCAATAACAACAAAATAGATCATCATGCCAATCAAAATATCGCAAAAATTTTCTTTTTATATTTTTTTTTGATGATTTTGAATAAGTTTATTGACAAGACAGTCAGTGCTAACACAATAAATATTCATAAAAATATTGCTGTAAATATTTGCAAAAACAACATTGCTTGTTCTATTGTAAGTCCAAGTTTTGCAACTTTATCTAAATTTTGAAGCAATGAATAAAGAAAAAATGCGACTCATCATATAATCAAAACAATTACAGCTCAAATCAAGCCCAAAATCAGTTTGAAAGAAACTTTTTTTTTCTTTTTATCTTTTTTGTCCTCTTTAATATTTGTGGTTTCTTGTAAAACACCAAGTTTAGCCAAAGTTTCTTTATTTTGTGTGTATAAATTATTTAATTTTTGCATCTGTTGATGTACAAGTTCTTTTTGTTCTAAATCTAATTGATTATTTTCATACAAACTTTTTAATTCTTGATATTTTGACATTATTTGTTCTTGCTGTTCCAAAATTTTTTGGATTTGTTGAGCCTGCAAAATTTTTGGATCATTTTGAATATCAGAAAGGTTTAAATTGTCTGAGACTTGAACATTTTGTTCTGTCATTATATTTTTATTAAATTAATAAATACTTTATATTTCTAAATAATTTCGAACATTATTGTAGTAATATCATCATTCTAAGCTAGCCCACTTAATAAGGGGGTTGGGGGGATCGTTTGCAGATCCTCTGTCATTCTGAGCATAGCGAAGAATCCATTAACAGACTATTTGTCATTCTGAGCGTAGCGAAAAATCCATTTTCACATAGCATTGTCATTCTGAATAATCTGTCATTTCGAGGTGCTCTACCTTGCAAGAAATCCCCTTTAATACTTTTAGATCTCTCGCAACAATAACGACTCGAGATGACAAATCCGCAACAATAACAAATGAGATGACAAATCCGCAACAATAACAAATGAGATGACATAAGAGCAACAACAAGAAACGAAATGACAACATTCCATTTTTAAAAGATAAGTCTTTGAATACTTTATCATTAACAAAAGAAAAATCAACAAAATCTATCACAAATGATAACTCATTTAATCCTCTTTTCATTTTCAAAAATAAAGCTATTTTTCACATATTTTCTATAGTTTTACAAATATAAATCAAGTTTTTTTTAATACATACTACACAATAAAAGTTAAAAAACACAAGTGTGTTTTGAAATAAAAAACCAAAAAAATTGATTAAAATAAGTTTTTTGAATATAATGGAATATATAAAAATTTTAATTTACTTAATATTTACAAAAAAATGAAAAAAACAAACTTTAAATTATTTACAATGTTTTTAGCAGGGATACTGTTCTCCACCTTTGCTGTATTTGCAGCGACTATTAGTGTGCCCACAAACTTTACTACAAATGCTGTGCAGTATTTGCAAAAATTGGTATTAAAAAATACTGTTGGAAATACTGGAATAGTTTTGGATGCTAATAGTAGCACTTACTCATTGGAAGTAAATGGAACTGGAAAATTTAAAAATCTATATATAAATTGAGGCATTCGCTGAAATTGAATATATTTAGACACACCAGATGGAATATCAATATGAGAAAGATATTTTGCTTGATTTGATGAAATTCAATGAATATTTACAGAAGAATGAAATAATATAGAAGATATAATTTGAGTTAGAATATTTTCACACTGATGGTCATTTGCTTGAGATAATTTAAGAATAGATAATAATGGGAATGTAGGTATCTGAACAGGAACGCCATCAGAAAAATTACACGTATATTGAGCCACTCAAATTGGACAATCATTAAAATTATTTTCAAATACAGATACTAATGCTAATCCAACAATAGAAGCACTTGGTAATGCAAAACCAATTGTGTTTATGACAAGTTGATCAGAGTCTATGAGAATAACTGCTGCGAGTAAAGTAGGTATCGGTACAAATAATCCTAAAGCAAAACTACAAGTAAATGGTAATGTAAAATTTTCTAGTATTGGTGAAGGTACATGAGAATTTATCATACAAGATGACCCAAATGGTACAGAAGCGATGAGGGTCGATATGCAAAATAAACGATTAATTTTTGATAGTAATAATGATTGATATAATGTTGGAATTTGAACATCTAATCCTTCTAGTAAACTTGAGGTAGTGTGAGATACTAAAATAAGTGGTGATTTAAATATCAAAAATGATTCATTATATGTAGGTGGTAATAATGGTTATGTAGGAATAGGAACAAGTGATCCAAGGATTAATCTTGATGTAATAGGGACCATTTTCTGAGATAATATAAATACTCCTAATTTAATATTTAAAAGTAATCCTGAAGGTATCTTAATGTGAGGTAGTCCGACTATAAAATTAAGTTGATCAAATCTAAATATTATACCAAATATGTATGGATGAATAATACTAGATTGAAATGTTTGAATATGAAATGATAGTCCATACCAAAAACTTGATGTAAATGGAGCGATAAAAATATGATATCCTGCTACTAATACATGATGTAATAGCAGTAATGAATGAACATTGGCATACCATCATATATCCTGATGATCTGAAATTGTTATATGTATGTTAAAAAACGTTGTGCCAAATACATATAGATGGGTGACAATAATTAGTGCTACTGGATGATTTGTTAGCAATCCAGCTCTAAATAATAGTGTGGAAATTGGTGATCTATGATGATCATAAAAAATTTAATTAAAATAAAATCAAAATGAAAAAGAAAATTCTATATCTAATATTATCTATATTGTTTAGTCTATGACTTAGTGTTTTTGCTCAGACAATTTTCAATATTGATGAAGCATTCTTCATAGAAACTACTCTAAACAGTACGGATTATTCTCCATTAAATTTTAATTTCAGTGGGAATGATTTTGAATGACTGATGTTTTGGTGAGATGGAGTTGCTCAAACTGGAGAACTTACAATGAGTGGAGTGACCATAAACTGTGATAGACAATTAAACTGATTATATTTAAATTCAGCTAGATGAAATAGATTGCGACCAATAGATCAATGAACATTGGATATATTGAGTGGATCTAGTAGTTTTGAATGATATGAAGATATAGAATTAACTGGTGGATTTTTCACAGAATGTAGTGGAATATGAATAAATAGTGATAATATATATGGATATATCAAACATACATACGAATGAGTAGATTATGAAATGTGGGCTTGAATAAATTATAATTTTCCTTCATGAAATCCTATCGCTACTTGGTCTGGAAGCTTAAAACGCATTACAGTACCAAACAACACAGCTGCTGGATATATTTTTGACAATAATGGATGAACAGCAAAAGTGATTAGTAGTATGTGATTTTTTGCACGAGCAGAATTTGGAGAATGAGTAGAATGAGAACATGAAAGTTCTCAAATAGCTACTTGATACAATATTGTAATTGATTTATTTAGCAATAAAAATGCTAGCTACGAAATTACATGAGATATTTCAACAAGCCCTATTACTGGAACATTGACTGGCAATGAGGTCAAACATATAGAAATAAGTCTCATAGATTGACTTGAAAGTCCAAAAACCATACATATAAAAATTACAGAAGAAGAAAATGACGAGGAATACACAAAAGATTTGGTAGTTACAATAATCGACATAGAAAAACCTACAGTAGATTTAACTTTTCCAAATAGTTGAAACACAATCTCAAATAATTCTCTTAATTTAGAGCGAACAGGAAGCGATAATTTTTGAATTAGCTACTACTCTGTTTATTTTAGTGGAATGTGAATCAATTATAGCTCATGACAAATCAATTATCCTACAAATACTTTAAATATTTGACCATTGGAAAATGGAGAATATTCACGATATGTTGTAGCTACAGACATAGGAAACAATACTGGACAAAGTGAAATCCAAACATTTATAATATCTGGAGATGCTCTATGACCAACATTGATAAGTCCATCCTCATGAGATAGTGTAGAAATTTGAAATTTAAACTTATTGCGAGAAGCATTATATAATGCTAGTAGCTGATATACCCGACAAATATCAAAAAACAATTCATTCAACAATATCCTTGCAAGTGGACATACAAACACAACTGGAGTATCAACAATTACCCATCATCCAGATTTTATGACAGGATCGTTTTATTGGAGAGTATTAGACACAAAAACAGCAGGAGTATCAGAACATAGACCAGTACAGATTTTAGACTTAATTGATGGTGTAGATACAGAAATAGAACAGTTGAATTTTGATACAATCACATGAGCAAATTTATCACAAGTTTATAGCTCAAATACTGGGATAATTAGTGGGTTAACAAACAATGTTTCTGTATTAGCAAAATTAGAAAATAATATTTGAGCTTTGTTTGTAAACAACATTATGGTTGGAAGCCAATTTTTAGTGAAAAATGGAGACGAAATAAAAATAGAACTCATTTCCAAAAATGCTTACAACTCTTGAGTTTCTACAAAATTAATTGTATGAACATGAGAGAGTTTAATATCTGGTAACTTTACAGTTTACACTAAAACTTGAACTGATGTTTTAGATAACAGCTGACGAAATTTACCTTATTCGCTTAGAATACAGGCAATATTGTTTGTAGACAGTTTAGCAGAAATGTATAAATACAATCCAGATAAGTTTGCTAATTTTTTAACAACATTTCAGTCTATTTTAAAAGATAAATCTGATTTATTGGCCAACTCAATATCACAAAGCTCAAATGAACAAGAAATTGCATTTTTGAATGTACAAAAACTAAGTGTGGATTATTTAAAATTTGTTGTAGATGAATATCTTAGCAAAATAGATTACAGCAAAACAAATATTTATATCGCACCAAACGGAAAAGAATATATGGTACAATTTGATGATAATAGATTTGCTTATACTTCTCCAAACTTTATGTATCCTAAATGGTTTCCTACACGAGAGTTATTCAAAAGACATATTGATATAAATAATCCTTGAAACTATTATTTTTGAACAGGAGATACAATCACAGCCCCAAATAATAAAAAATATATAATTTATACAGAAAATAATAAACGAACTTCTAACAATTTTATCTACAAAAAATATTTTGATACTAGAGATCAGATTATAGAACATATCTATATAAACAATCCTCCAGCTACTTGGGATCACAATATTGATACAAATTTTAATCCTGTGACATATATTGCCCCAAATGGAAAAAGTTATACTATATTCAAAACAGCTTCTACATGAAATAATTCAAATAAATATTCATCATTTATGTTTTTAAATCCAAAATATTTCTCAAGTTTGGAATCTGCTAAAAATCATATCAATTCAGAAAATAAAAAATAGTTTTTATAGTGCATTTTCATACTCCTATTATTTCAAATAGGATGCCATTATGAGCTAGCCCTATTAACAAGTAGGATCTTTTTTTGCCCTCTTAATAAGGGGGCTTTTAGCATTCTGAGTAGCCCCCCTTAACAAGGGGGATCGTTTTCAGATTTTTTGTCTTTCTGAGCATAGCGAAGAATCCACTTACACACAGTCTGTCATTCTGAGCGTAGCGAAGAATCCACTTACAGAATCCTTGTCATTTAAACATCCCATCTACAATAAGGCTCAATGTAACTAAGAGCTGTTATTTTGAAGTATTATCATAATGGCAACACTCTACTATCATAAAACTGCATAACTCAAAAAGCTTCTGTAAAAAACAGAAGCTTTTTTATAGTTTATTCATCAAATGCACTTAAGTTTATGTCATTGGTATCACCAATAAACATTTTTTTATGTGCATCTGACAAAGAATTGAGATCATAGCATAGTGCCATTTCATAACAGTCCAATAAGCTGTTGTAAACTGGCAAAAACATTTTTAGACTTCCTGAATTACAAGAGTCTAAATTACCATAATGAAAGAAAAGACTTGGAACATGAATTCCATTTTCTTTCAAAAATGTTTTTAGTTTTTTTGCATCGTTTTTATAATTCCCCTCAAACTCTTCCAAGTATGGATAGAAGGAATTACAAAAAACATTGAGCGTTTCCTTTGGATATATCATATTCAGAGATAATCCAAAATTTTTAAGAAACAATGCAAATATTTTGTTCATAGACTCCATGTTTAAGGAATAATCTTTAGCTTGCAGGGACACTTGTCCAAACAAGTATTTCTTTTCATTCGTTAATCCATTATACCTATAAACCAAAGGTCCCAATCCTCCTCTCCAAATAGAAAGAAGTCCCACACCTGGATTTTCTCTTTCCATTTTTGAGTCCTTGTTGATGACAGAACGACCTAACTCAATAGCATTAACTAAAACCTCTTCCACAAACTGAGGATGATAGTTGTAATATTGAGCTGTAGAAAGTTTTTCTATATTATCATTAGTAATTAATATAGGGTCTAGAACGGTTGAAGTGATTTAAATAATCATTATAACTAGTTCATGACTATTAAAAATCCGTATAGGAAAAACGCAAAGCATAGTAGGCAAAAAACTATAAAACTTATAGAATA
>JALOAF010000038.1 GCA_023228925.1 Candidatus Absconditabacterales bacterium
GATGCTAGGGTTTATGGTAATGCCGGGGTTTATGGTAATGTTTGGGTTTTTGGTAATGCCGAGGTTTATGATAATGCCGAGGTTTATGGTGATGCCAGGGTTTCTGGTAATGCCGGGGTTTCTGGTGATGCTAGGGTAACTAAAGCAGTAATAAATATAATTGGATTTCCTTATAATACAACTTTAACAGACAACCACATCCAAATTGGTTGTAAACAACTTACTTTCAATCAAGCATTAAGATTAGCAGAAAATTGGGAAAAAACTCTCAAAAAATACAAAGAAGCAAAAGAAATTGAAAGCATAAAACCAATTCTGATTGAGTTGATAAAATATCAAATGAAAGAGGAGGAAAAATTACAAAAAGATACGAATGGGAGGGTAAAGAATGAAGAATAAAATTAAATCTCTTGAAGACATAAAAAAATCAATTTATGATTTAACGATTATTATCGAAGAAGTAGTAGGAGAGTTAAGTGACGTTTTTGATGATTTATACAAACAAGTCGATGAATTAGAAGATGTAATACTCGATTTGGAGAATGAAGATGACTAAAGCAGAAAAGATGTTTTTTGATTTAGGGTATAGAATACGAAAAATAATTAAAAACAAAATTACATTTAAACGAGAATACGAGAGCTTTTATAAAGAAATAATTTTTAATTTAAAAGAAAAAACGGTTGAAGATCAAATGGTATATACGTTATACGATGAAAAGATAACAGTGACTGACTCATTTTTATTTACAAATGAAAGAAAAGCGATTAAGGAATATAAGAAAGAATTGAGGTGGTAGAAATGAAAGAAAAAAAACCAAGAACAAAGGCTGAATATATTTATCAGATATCTAAAATGTCGCCTGATATTAATCTTATGATTTTAGGTAGATTAGATTTAAAGGGTTTAAAAAGAATGTATAAATTATTCTTGATTAAGGAACGAAGAAAGAAAACAGAGGAAAAATGTGGCTAATCAAATACAAGAAAATGAGGTGGAAATAGAAAATGAATAATAATTTGAGATTGGCAATAAAAAGATATTTAAATGCTAATGGTATAAAACAAAGGTTTTTAGCGGAAAAAGCTGACATACCAGAAAAAAGATTAAGTTTTATTTTGACTGGTAGAATACAGATGAGAGTAGAAGATTATGTTGATATTTGTAAAGCTCTTAATGTATCGCTGGATTATTTTAAAAATAGAAGTGAGTTAGCATAAGTGGTAATAGAGTGATGGAACAAGTAAAATTATCAAAACAAGAAAAAGAAACAGCAATCATATTTAATGAACAAGAAGATTATGCAACAATTGAAACATATAATCGACGTCTTATAAAACGATTAGAGGTTTTATGTAAAAATCATAAAGATTTTTTTACAGTTGAGAATGATAACGAAATGGGGATTTATAAAATACCGAAAAAGTTTTTACACATAAAGAAGCCATATATTCTTTCCAAAGAAAAAAAGAAAGAACGGAGTAAACGTTGGAAAAAGACCTTAAATGAGCGTTGGGTCGCAAGAAAATGATGAGGCTCAAAAATGCGCTACAATCGATTTAAATTATTAATTAGTATAAATATACTAGAAAAGAGAGTTAATATAAAAAGTATACTAATATTATTATACTTTTAGACCTAAAATCGCATTTTAAAATACAGTTGTCAAGTTATAAAACAATATAAAGGGAAAAGAGGTTAAAAATGACAAAAACTTACAGAAAAGCAGACTATGTATTGCTGGACGCAAACACGCTTAGGCGGTGGGAAAACCTTTTGCAAATTGGTGGATTAAACACTAAAGCAAAAGTGAAAAATGAAATTATTAAAATATTACAAGGAAAGGAAAACGATGGAAAATGACAGATGAAAAAAGAACATACGCAAAAGAAATGAAAAAATTAAGAGCGATTATATTTGAGTCAATGATTGAGGTTGAGGGGATTGATAAAGCTGCTGAAAATGCTAAAAAGTTATTGGAAGCAGCAAAACAACAAAACCCAAAAAGTGAAAGGGAAAAAATTTATATACAATTCATGAATGTTGAAACAGTTCTGATCTTTTTAGAAACTAATAAAGCGAAAGAAAATGAAAAACTTACAGTTGAATTATTAAAGATGTTATATCAAGAAGTGAAAACATTATTTGAAATAATAGAGGAAACGAGGGAAAATGATGGAATTGAAAATAAAATCAATTTATGTTAATAATTTTAAAAAATTTAAAAATTTTAATTTTGATTTAAACAGTGAAAATTGGAATATCACCGGTGATAATGCTACTGGAAAAACAACGATTTATGATGCATTTATTTGGTTGTTGTTTGGTAAAGACCATTTAGATCGTAAAGATTATGAAATTAAACCGTTAGACGACAACGGTAATGTTAAGAGTGGAGCGGAGCCAATAGTTAAAATGGTTTTTGATTTAAACGGAAAAGAACTTGAATTAAAAAGAATTTATCGAGAAATTTGGAAAACAAAAAGAGGTTCCACAACTAAAGAATTTGAGGGACACGAAACATTGACTTATATAAACGAAGAATTGTTAGGAGTCAAAAAATATGAAGAATATATCAAAGGTTTAATTGATGAGGAAATATTTAAAATCTTAACGAATGTTAAATATTTTAACAATTTACATCATACAAAACAAAGAAATATATTGTTTGAATTGGTAAAAGACATTACCGAAGAAGATGTTTTTAAATTAAATCCAAAGTTTGAAGCGTTAAGAGAAGAATTAGAAAAGCATAGTATCGAAAGCCTTATAAAAATTGTAAAAGATCGGATTAAAAACATAAATAAAGAATTAGAGGAATTACCGATAAGAATTGATACTTTATTAGATGTTGAGTATAAAATAGGCGATAATTTTGATAATGAAAAAAATGATTTTGAGTTAAGTGAAGCTTATAAAAAGCGCGATAGTTTAGAAAAGGCGAAAAAGTTAGGTAATGTCGATTTTAAAATTGACGAACACAAAAAAACAATAATATCTTTTGAAAGAGAAATTGAAGAATTAAAAGCTGAAAGGCAAAGAGAAAAGAATAAAATTCTAGATGAAAATTATAAAAAAGTAAAAGAAAAAGAAAAGATTGTTCAAGATAAAAAGAACACGCTGCAAAAATATGAATTTGATTTAGAAACATTTAATGAACGGATTATTAAAGGGCAAACAAAAGTAAATGAAGAAATAAGTTTACGAGATAAAATCTTTAATGATTATCGCGTGGAAAAAGGAAAAGTTTTTACTCCTGAAAATTGTAATTATTGCGGACAAGCTTTACCAAGTGAAATGATAGCTGATTTAGAAAAGAAATTTAATCTTGAAAAAGCTAAAACTCTTGAAACATTAAAAGCAAGTGGCGAAGAGACAATCGCAAATATTGAAAAATATAAAAACGCTATAAATGAATTTAAAGTAAATATTGAAAATTTAGAAACCGTTATTGGAAAATCAAAAAAAGAAGTTGAAATTTTACAAGAACAATTGATAACGGAAGAAACAATTGGGGAAGCTGTTGCTTTTTCTAAAGATTACGCACAAGAAATCGAAAAAATAAGAGATCGCATAAAGATTGTTGAAAATCAAATTACAAAATTAACTGATGAAAAACAACCGACTTTATTTGATGATGACTTAACAGATATTCAAAAAGAAATTGAGCGCTTGGTTGCATGCAGAACTGAATTTGTTATACGTAAAGAAAATAGATCTAGAATAAGTAAATTAGAAATTCAGCTTGTAGAAACAAAAAGGCGAGCAGAAGAAGAACAACATTTATTGCTTGTTTGTGAAAGTTTTGCAGTAACTAAAAGAACGTTATATCAAGAACAAATAGATAAACATTTTAAATTAGTAAAATTTAAATTGTTTGAAGAGTATATCAGCGGTGGAGCTAAGGAAATTTGCGAGGCAACTTATAACGGCATACCTTATGGAGCAGTAAATAGTGCATGTCAAGTAAACATGGGTTTAGATATAATTAGGACTTTGCAAAAAGTTTATGATGTAAAAGTTCCGATATTTATCGACAACGCAGAGGGTGTCACGGAATTTATTAATTTAAATTCACAAATAATCAAATTATACGTAAAAGAAGGTGTAAAAGAATTACAATTCACACCAGAAACAATGACTGTTGGCATTAAGAAAAAAGAAATTGAAAAGGAAAGAGAGGTGGCTTAAATGTCAAAAGAAATAAAAAAAGAAACAACAGTATCAAAACAAAATGTGGTTGAAAAACCAAAACATCAAATTATCGAGTTCGAGAAAAATATCTCGGACAGCGTGCAAAACAAAGTAACACAACTTGTTAAAGATGGCAGATTAGATTTGCCTTCAGATTATTCAATCGGGAATGCAGTTTCTAGTGCGTGGTTAGTATTGCAATCAGTAACAGTAAAGGGTGGAGCGTTGGCATTAGATGTTTGTACTAAACATTCAATAGCAAACGCCTTGCTAGATATGGTTATTTTAGGACATAATCCAGTAAAACACGGTTATTTTATAGCATACGGAAATAAATTAACTTGGTTTCCGTCATATTTAGGAAAATCAGCATCATTAAAACGCTTAAAAGGTTTTGAAAGAGAACCGATAGCAACTTTAATTTATGAAAATGATGAGTTATCATTCGACCACAACGAATTAGGCGAAGAAAGAATAACAAATCACGTTTCAAGTTGGAAAAACAAATTATCAGGCAAGATTGTTGGTGCGTATGCAACAGTTAAACAAGGCGATATTGTTCGTTCAGCTGTTATGACAATGGCGGAAATTAAAGAAGCCTGGACTAAAAATCCAAGTCCTAACAATCGCAGAGATCATACAGAATTTACAGGGGAATTTTCTAAAAGAACAGTTATCAACCGTTTAATTAAAACAATTCTTAAAACATCAAATGATGATAATTTATTAGCTGATACACTTTTAGAAAACGAAGAAAAACATTATGTATTTGATAATGGAAAAGATTACATCGAAGCTGAAGAAGTAAAAGTTAGAGAGAAAGTAAAAGCAGACGCAAATACTGGCGAAGTTATTGATGTTGATGAAATAGCAGAAGAAATAGCAAAGGATGAAATAGTAGAAGATGAAAAGGTGGCAACACCGGACGAAGCCCCTTGGGGTTAGAAAATGAAAATTAATTGTTTAGCAAGCAGCAGTGAGGGGAATTGTTATCATATTTCCGATGGCAATTCCCAGCTTTTGCTGGAGTGCGGAATAAAACTTAAAGACATCAGGAAAAGTGGAATTAAATTAACGGAAATAGACGGATGTTTGATTACGCATGAGCATAAAGACCATTCTAAATTTGCAAGTGAAATCGTTGAGTATACTCATATATACGCAAGCAAAGGCACATTAGAGTCGGTCAATTTAAAATCATACAAATACCGCAGTGATGTAGTTCAAGTTAATAAACAATTTAAGGTTTCAACATTTGAGATTATTCCTTTTGAGGTAAAGCACGATGCAAAAGAGCCGTTAGGTTTTTTGATTTATTCAACTTCAACAAAAGAAAAATTATTATTCGCAACGGACACATATTATATTTTCAATCGATTTAAAGGATTAAATTATATTATGGTTGAGTGTAATTACTCTAAGGATATTTTATTAAAAAATATAGATAACGGGTTTATAGATAAAGTTGTTGCAAAAAGATTGTTAGAAAGTCATTTTGAATTGGAAAATGTTAAAGACTTTTTAAAAGCGCAAGATTTATCAAAATGTGTCGCGATTTATTTGTTGCATTTATCAAGTGGAAACAGCGACGAAGCAAGATTTAAAAA
>JALOAF010000039.1 GCA_023228925.1 Candidatus Absconditabacterales bacterium
ATTTATGAATAATGTGTGAATTTAAAAGAAAAAATGGATATATGTTTATTAAACTTCAACAAGATCTTGTTATTGGGGAAAATGATGAATTTGAAGTAAATGTATTAAATTGTTTAACCCCTGATATAAAAGGTGTTATTGTTGATATTGATAATACAAAATATATTGATTCATCTGGTTTGAGTATTTTGCTTAGAATTAGAAAATTACTTTTTGATAAAGCTAAAAATCTTTATATTGTCGTTAATAATCCTAAACTTATAAAAGTATTTAAAACTGCAAGAATGGATAAAGATCTTATTATTGTTAAAAATATTGAAGAAATATTTGATGAATCTTTTATTGAAAAGGATGAAAACTTCGAAAATCCTGAAATAATGGAATTTAAAGTTGTAATTCCAGCTGATTTTTCATATATAAAAGTTGTGCAAGATTTTGTAATGAGAATAGTAAAAAATAATTATGATTACACTAAGACTGATGAATATGATATATTGATGTCATTAGAAGAAACTCTGTCAAATTCTATTGAACACGGCTATGAAGATTCTAATAAAAATGCAAAGATTAGGATATTGGTTTTATCTATACATTGTGAAATAATAATTTTTATAGATGATTATGGAAAAGGTTATAATAGCGAAAAAATACTTGAAAAAGTCAATAATTCTTTTGAAAATCCTTATAATACAAGAGGTAGAGGTTTTCTTATTTTAAAGGGGATAACTGATGATTTTCATTATGATAGTATGAAAGATAAAGTTAGTTCTGTTATAATCGTAAAAAAATTGAATAACAAGGAGTAAATAGTGGAAAATCTATTAACAAATGACATTGTAAAACAAAAATATGCAAATTATGAATATTTAAAAGAAAATAAAATTAATCCATATCCTTCAGATGTTAAAAAAGATATAATGGCTGAAGATCTTAGAAAAAAATATGAGTCTCTGGGTCAGGAAGAAGTTTCAGAAAAACAATATTGGGTAGCTGGAAGAATGGTTGCCTTAAGAGGTCATGGTAAAACAGCTTTTGGTCATATAGAAGATTTTTCAGGTAAAATACAGTTTTATGGTAGAAAAGATGAACTTGGAGAAGAATTTTTTGAAATATTCAGGAAAGTTGATCTTGGAGATTTTATTGCTGTAAAAGGTAATGTTTTTAGAACAAAGACTGGTGAAATAACTATAAGAATGAAAGAATTTAAATTAGTATCTAAATCGATTCAACCTATGCCTGAAAAATTTCATGGTGTTAAAGATGTAGAATTAAGATATAGAAGAAGATATGTAGATCTTATAGCAAATTCAGAAGTAAAGGATATTTTTATAAAAAGATCTCTTATTATTCAAAAAATACGAGAATTTATGAGTAATAAAGATTTTCTTGAAGTTGAAACTCCTATGATGCATACAATTGCAGGCGGAGCTGCTGCGAGACCTTTTATAACTCATCATAATACGCTTGATATGGATCTTTATCTAAGAATAGCTCCTGAACTTTATTTGAAAAGACTTTTAGTAGGTGGATTTGAGAAAGTTTATGAAATAAATCGAAACTTCAGAAATGAAGGAATTTCTATAAAACATAATCCTGAATTTACTATGATGGAAGTTTATCAGGCTTATGCTGATTATAATGATATGATGGATTTAACTGAAGATATTTTTAATCATATTGCTGTTGAAGTTTGTGGAAGTGAAGAAATTGAATATCAGGGTGAAAAACTGTCTTTTAAAAAACCATTTGCAAGGCTTACAATGGTTGAATCTATTGAAAAATACGCAAATATAAAACTTGATGAATCTATGGAACAAGAAGATATTTTTGAAATTGCTAAATCAAATGGTATAGGTTCTGCTGAAAAAAGCATGAATCGTGGTGAATTAATCAATCTTATATTTGAAGAAAAAGTTGAAGAAAAACTTATTCAACCTGTTTTTATTTACAAATATCCTGTTGAAATATCTCCATTATCAAAACAAAATGAAAAAGAACCAAGATATGTTGATAGATTTGAAATTTTTGCTTATGGAAGAGAAATGGGAAATGCTTTTTCAGAGTTAAATAATCCTTTTGAACAGGAAAAAAGATTTCTTGAACAAATTTCCAAAAGAAGCGGTGGTGATGAAGAAGCTCATAGAATGGATAAAGATTATGTTTTGGCTCTTCAATATGGAATGCCTAATGCAGGTGGACTTGGACTTGGAATTGATAGAATGATAATGCTTTTTACCGATAGTTCTTCAATAAGAGATGTTATATTGTTTCCAACATTAAGACCAAATAAAGAAGAAGAAAATAAAAGCTAGGTTTAGGGTGAAGGGGTTAAAGGGTTAAAAAAAAGTTTAAGAGATAAAGAGAAAAAACAGGGTTAGGTTTTTAACTCTTAACTCCTTAAACTATCTAAATTTATTTATTTTTGTCATCCCGGCATGATTCTGAACCGGGATTTGTTTTTGATTTTTATAGTTACATTAAAGCAAAAAAATAATTATTCGGTATCATTCGATATTTTACATCCATATAAAATATCTCTTTACCTTCCTTCACTTATAATACATCCGTATATTATATGCTTCGCAACGTTCACACAAGTTACCGAGTAGATTTTTTTTTGCTTTTGTTTATAAAAACTCCATAATGAATGATAAATGGTATAGGTATAGAGTTAAAGGGTTGAGGGTTGAGAGTTAAAGGGGCAAAATGTTCAGTGAACATTTTGTTTGTGACAGATAGAGCGTGACATGTCATTTTATGACATTAGTGACAAAAAACAAAGTCACAATGTTAATGGAAAGTCGAACGCTCTTGTTATAAGCAGTTTTTCAAAAAAAAATTGTAGTCATATGTGTTATCCAATCTGTCATCCCGGTATGGTTCTGAGCAAAATGTCATCCCGGTATGGTTCTGAGCCGGGATCTGCTTTTAATTATTCTGTTTTTTGTGATTTTAAAAATAAAACTAAATCCTGAAATGTTTCTTTGTTTTTTTGAGATGTTGATGATATTTCTTCATGAGCTTTAATCATATTTTCTAACATATCTTTTTCACTTTTTCTGTGTTTTATATCTTTTAAAGATTTTAGATTTGCAAAAGTATCTGATGTTTCAATATTAAAAAATTTGTCAAGAAACATATTATGTAATATTTCATATACTTGATTTGTAATATTAAGAAGTACCATTTTGCCTTTTTTTTCATTGGTATTTTTATTCATAACAAGCAAAGTACCTATGAAAGTACTATCTATGTAATCACATTCAGCCATATCGATTATAAAAAGATGATAAGAATTTTTTATTGATTTATTAAATGCTTCAATAATAGTGTCAGCATTTTCAGCACCAGCATGACCTGAAATTTTAAAAAAAGTAACATTATTTAATATAGCAATTTTAAGTTCTGTTTTTATCATATTATATATTTCGATAGTTTTTAAGAATTAGATTAACTCTGTTACAAATTAATTTGATTTTATTAAGTCTCAGAGAGCTAAAAGAAGGTAAAAATATTATGTTTTGTGATAAGTTTTTAGATTTAATATCTTTAATATAATTTACTCTGCAATCTATCCCAAAAATTAGAAGTTGTTTTAACAGAAAATAAAATTGTTTTTGTGAATTTAATTTATATGCACAGGCTAAATATGTTTTATTTTCTAACAAGTTTTTGTATAAATTATTTTTATATATTTTGCCAATTTCTGTTCTTTTTATTATATTAGTCTTTAATTTATCAAGCTGAGATAATGCAATGTTTTCTTGCATTTGAGTGAATTCTGTCATTTTATGAGTTATATAAGTATCATCTGAAAAAAATAATTTTTCTAGAAATTCTCTTGAATATAAATTTAATATATAAAAAACAGGAAAGACAAAAATATTATAAATTGGAAATGATGAAAAGATTATTTCAGGTAATGTATTTTTTATATTTAAAATATCATCCCATTTTTTAGAAGATTCTATTTTTTTTAATAAAAAATCAGAAAGTTCTTTGAATTTATTTTTTTTTAAAGCAATAGCACCACCAGATAAAGCACAAAGATCTTTTCCTGTACCAAAAGAAAAAAAAGAAATATCTCCTGAAATTTTAAAATTAGCCAATGAATGAGCTTGATCTTCTAATATTATAATGTTTTTTTTGTTTAATTCATACAAAAGTTTGTCAGAAAGATATCTGTAATTTCCAAATTCATGTGAAAGAATAAATATATCATAAGAATTATCTTCTAGCATTTTAAAAATTATATCTTCGTTTAATGTGTAATTATCATCAATGTCATAAATATCTATATTGTAATTTAATTTTTGAGCTGATAAATATAAAGGATAAAAGCATTTTGATGGAAAAAGTATATTTTTTGATCCATTTTGTTTAAAAAAATCTAATGTATTGAAAAATAAAGCTCTAAATGAGGATGATAATATTATTTCTGAATTAAATAATTTACCGAGTCTATTTTTAAAAACTCTTTTGTGTTTTTTAGGTTTTCTAAAAAAATTCAATAAATTTATATATTCAGAAAAACCAAAATCAAGACTATGCCGTGGAATTATATTTATTTTCATTTTTTTATATTATAACATAAATTTAGTTAATTAAAGTATATAATAAAAAAAATTAAAAAATTAAAGATTTAGTCCTTATTGTCCGATTTTAATTTATAAGAATTTGAATTCTCTGATTTTGTTATATTATCATAGGATTTTATCACGGATGTATTTTTTAAACGCTGACATGGAGGTCGGATGAGTATTGGTATTATTAATTCAAATCATAGTTCGATCTTTTCTAGGCGAATTCTCAATATGAACAAAAGTTCAAATACTAATTCCTTACAAAAATTATCTAGTGGACTTAGAATAAACCGTGCTGGAGATGATGCGGCAGGTCTTGCTGTATCTGAAAAAATGCGAGGTCAGATAAGTGGTCTTGATCAGGCGCATACTAATGTTCAGGATGCTATTTCTATGGTTCAGAGTGCAGAAGGTGTACTCGAAGTTGCAAATTCAATAATTGTAAGAATGAGACAACTTGCTATACAATCCGCAAATGATAATTACACAAATAGGGATAGAATTGAAATTCAGAGAGAACTTGATCAGCTTGTAGATCAGATTGATAGAGTTGCAAATTATACAGAATTTAACAATAAAGTTTTATTAAATGGAGATACTATAGGATTAGGTTTATCTTCAAATAAAAAAATTGGAACAGCTGATATTGTTGGAGAAGTTGAAAATGCAGATTATATGGTTACTATACTTGATGCTGGAACTGCAAGTAATGTACATGGAACTGCAAATTTAACTGATGTGGATGATGATGGAGTGATAAACCTGGGAGATGCAGGGGTGACAGGGGATGCTGAACTGCATATAAAAATTGATAAACAGACAAGAGTTATTATTGTTGATGAAAAAGACTCTCTACAGGATGTTGTAAGAAAGATTAATGATGCTAATGTTGGAGTACTTGCTGGTCTTGATTCTGATCAGAATGATATTACTCTGACA
>JALOAF010000040.1 GCA_023228925.1 Candidatus Absconditabacterales bacterium
AATAGTTTTTTATTCCGGCAAAACCTTGATTAGTGGCAGGTTTGAACCGGAATGGGTGGCAACTTTACGCCGGAACAGGTGGCAGGTTTAGTCCGGAATTACTGGCAGGTTTGAGCCGGAATACGCATAAAGCAAAACGATTAAAGAATTATAATACAAATAATGTAGTATTGTTGATTGAGAAAGATTTTAACTTTATAGTTCGCAATGAATGGAATTCAAAAAATTGGAGTATTCCAAATTGCAAAATACTTCAAGATAACAATAGTAATTGGTGGTAAATGTCTTGTGTTTTAAAATTGTTTCAATCTGGCAATTTTTCGCTTCAGTTGAGTTGTGAATTCAGGTTAGATAAATATTGTGTATTTGGAAATGTAAAACAATTTTTATGAACTATTGTTTTTCTCTATTAATCTTGTTAGTCTCGTTATTTATAAAAAATCCCCTTGCAATTATAAATTTAATTGTCTAAACTGCACTATTATATAGATTTGTTTTTATTCAGTTTGGAGAGTATATTATTTAGAGAAAATTGATTAGGATACTTTTTTTAATAATGGGCAAAATTAGAGCATAAATTTTGTATTTATAAAAGAGTTATGAGATAAAAATTTTTATGCTTTTTTAGAAGCTCAGCGTTCGTGCCGATCTTAAGTGAATTTTTTTTAATAAAACATATGAAGGCTGAAAATGATATGTAAAATTGTAATGAATCAAGTAGCATGTTATAAAAATGCTACTACATTAGAAACTGATAAAAAGGTAAACCTTATCTATGGAATTAATGGTTCCGGAAAAAGTACTCTATCAGATTTTTTATACAATAAAAATGATTCACGTTTTACATATTGTAAAATAGAAGGATTGAATAATGAAGAAATACTTGTTTATAATCAACAATTTATACGGGACTATTTTTATGAGCCTGATAATTTGAAGGGAATATTTACTTTATCAAAAGAGAATAAAGAGGCAGAAAAAAAAGTTAGAATTGCCGAAAAAGAGATTAACAAGCTTGAAATTGAAAAACAAGAAAAAATTGCAAAAAGAATAAAACTTGAAAGCGACTTAGCTATAAAAAAACAAAACACTGAAAATAAAACCTGGGAAATAAAAAGTAAATATACTGGTGGTGATCGTGTCCTTGAATATTGTCTTGAAGGTTTGAAGGGACATAAGGATAAACTTTTCACTCATATATTATCTATTACCAATCCATCCCAAAAACCGAGTAGAACAACAGACCAGTTAAAAAAAGAAATTGAATTGATACTGGGAAGCAACGCTCGAAAATATGATCCGCTTCCAAAAATTAATTTTCTATCAAGCGATGTTGAATCAAATGAATTATTTAACAAACAGATAATTGGTAATGAAAATAGTACGGTTGCTGAATTGATAAAACAACTTGGGAATTCGGACTGGGTAAAACAAGGGTTGGATTATTTGCCAGAAATTATTTCTAAAAGTGGAGAGAAATGTCCTTTTTGTCAACAGAATACTATTTCACTCGAATTAAGAGGCATGATTAAAAATTTCTTTGATGAGTCATATGAAAATGATATTAAAGAAATAAATAATTTGAAGAAACGATATGAATCAGACTTTAATGCAATTATAGATAAAGTAATGTATGAACAAAATCCTTTTATCAATGAAAAAAAGGACAATTTTGAAAATCTATTCAATTCTGTTATAAATGGGATTGAAAAAAATATACACCTTATGGGGGAAAAAGTAAAATCACCAAGTCAGATCATCAATCTGTTAGATTCCACATTAGAGATTCAAAAATTTAACGATTTTATTGATAAAATTAATAATGCTATTGCGATACAAAATGAGAAAATCGATAACAAAGATACATCATTAAAAAACATTAAAAATGAATTCTGGCAACTAATGCGTTGGGATTATGATCAGACAATTAGCACATATAATAATGAAAAAGTCACCTTCGAACAAAAAATTAAAGCAATTAATGATGAAATTTTAAATTTAGATAAACAGTTATCCACTCAAAAACAAATAGCTATTGAAGAACAAAAGAAAACTATCAATATTGAAGAGGCTATTCAAAATATTAATAATGGTCTTATTGAGCTTGGAATAGATGGTTTTAAAATTGAAAAATACAAAGATGAACTTTATCAAATAGTGAGAAATGAACAATGCGATGAAACTTTTAAAACATTGAGCGAAGGTGAGAAAATGATCATTAGTTTTCTCTATTTCTTAGAGTTATGTCGAGGGAAAAAGGATGCATTATCAACAGAAAACAAAAAAATAATTGTAATAGATGATCCTATCTCCAGTCTTTCCCATATTTATGTATTTAATATTGGTAGATTAATAAAAAATGAATTTTTTGGGAAAAAAGAAACAAAAGAAGGGAACACTAATTGGATTTATAAGTATGAACAAGTATTTATATTAACTCATAGTCTGTATTTTTTTTATGAAATCACCGAAACAAAACACAATGATAGAAAAGATACTCAGAAACTTTTTAGGTTAACTAAAAGTGATGATGGAAGTAGTTTTAATATAATGAAATATGAAGAAATCCAAAATGATTATCAAGCATATTGGTACGTTATAAAAAATGATAATCAGCCGCCAGCATTGATTGCAAATTCTATGAGAAATATTATTGAATACTTTTTTAATTTCGTTGAAAAAAAAGATCTTAATAATTTTTTTTTACAACCTAGCATGCAGGCAAATCGATTTCAAGCTTTTTGCAGATATATTAATCGCGAGTCTCATTCATTAGGACAAAATATTTTTGATTTTAAAGAGTTCAATTATAATGAATTTAAAGATGCATTTGCGACTTTATTTAAAGAGGCAGGGTATGAAGCTCATTACAACAAAATGATTAAATGAAAAAACAACCGTTTCAGCATGTCCTATGTTTCGTTGAAGGGACATGAGATAATTTTTATGTGAACAGCAATTTATTATTGATTTCTAAGGTAGGACGAAATTTTGAATTAGCTCAAAGGCTATTTTTATAAAAAATCCGACACACTCTCATTTTTAGATTTCCTGAAAATTTTATTTTCTTTTTATCCGGTTTCTTATGGTTTTGAGTTGTTTACCAATTTTGTATTTTTATTTACCTCTATTTAGTCTACGTTTAGATAATTTTTTCCAAATTTTGTCAGCTATTTTAATTTCTAAATTGCTAAAACCAAATATTTCTTTAAGAATTTTTTGATTAGTAATTGCGAGAATTTCATTTATATCTTTTTTCGCACGAATTCCTTTGTCTATTTCTGGTAATAAATCTGCATTATTAGGATGGTAGGGAAGTAGTATTTCTTCTACTTCACTAGGCATAAGTTCTAAAACGCCACCACCATGGCTTCTGCCACAAATTTCAGAAAAAGCAAGAGACAAAGAATTATAATAGCTTGCTGTCAAGGCTTTGATTTCTGCATTTGAATTAATTGTTACACGGTGCATTGTGTCAGTTGTGTATGCATTTGCTTCGTTAATAATCAGCTTTGGGAAAAGGTTGTTTCTGCGTATAAATAATGCATCAGAGATTCTTAATGATGGTACAATTTGCCATTCATCACGGATTCTACATTTATAACCTTCATTGATTTTTTGTTTTTCTCCCCAGGCAATGTAATTTTTCGCTTTTGTAGATTTGTTTAAGTCAACCATTTTGGGGAATACCAGTAAATGGGTTCTGGCCTCTTTTTCTTTATTTTTTTGCCAATCTTTTTTTGTAAATATAATACCTGGAACTTGCACGCTTCGACCAACTAAAGGTTTGGCGTAGTTTTCTAATTCATATTCCTGAACGGTTGAAAGTGGAACTGTGAAGAACGGATTTGAACCAGTTGTTATACCAACTTCAACTTTTGCATATTTTCCAAGCTTTAATATCTTTTGACTTTTTTGTATATTCTCCAGAAAATCAATTTCTTTTTGTTCTAGAAAATAGAATGTCCATTTGTTTGATTTAAAATCAATTTTCTTATTAGGGCTTTTCAATCTGGAAACATCTAACTTGTTCAGTTCGTTGGCATCTCTTAATTCCAAATGTTCAATTAAGTGTGTCTGAGATTTGTTTTTTTCACAAAGCAGTAGCACTACTTCTTGCTGTATGTCTGGAAAAACCAGTTTCTTGAAAGAAACAATGTTAATTTTATTATAAAAGTGAGCAAGAAATTCACGAAGTGTTTGAGCGTACGAGACTTGCAGAATCTCTGCGGGTAGTACAAAACCAATTTTTCCTTGATCTTTTAATAATAACGATGAACCAATAACAAAAGAAACCCATGCATTGGTCAATTTTGAATATTTTAGATTAGCTTTATTGAAAATTTCAGCAGCAAACTTTTGTTGCTGTTTATCAAAGTATTGATATCTGATATATGGCGGATTGCCAATAATTAGATCAAATTTTTTTTTTGTGTTAATACAGAAATCATGAAAATCAGAATGTATAACCTGGGTATCAGATAAATTAATATTTCGTGCTTTGTTTGCTTCAGTAGCATCAAATTCAATAGCAGTAATAGAATTATATTTATAGCATCCTTTTTGAATTTCTTCCAAGAACACTCCATCTCCACAACTTGGTTCCAGGATATCCATATTTTTATGATTATTAAAAGCCCATTTTAAAATAAAGGCTGCAATAATATTAGGGGTGTAGAATCCACCCCTTAATTTTGTTTCTGATGTATCTTTAATTAGCTTCATATAGTTCTTTTATTAAAGGAATGAGATAGTCATCATCACCGAGGTTATATAAAATTTTTAGTGTTTCCATTAAATGAGTTTTCATAATATCAAACTGTCGTTTAAGTGGAATAAGCTTTCTTTGATTCTCTAAATTATGATCTATTTGGCTTTGTAATTGGATTAATTCTTTTTGGATATCAGATATTTCATCATGTAACCCTTTTTGGGTTTTATTTTCAAAATCAATTAAACGAATAGGAAGTTTTTTCAAAACCTTCGTTCCTCTGGCAATATAGCCTCCCCTGAAAATTTCGCCATGTAGCGCTGAAAACCACTCCAGATATTTTGAATTTAAAAGTGCCTGTATGTAATAAATAGAATATTTAAAATCATCTGGTAAAGTAATCATGCAATATCCAGCTGTTCCACCTGATGAAATTAATGTACCATTATAATCAATGGCATATTTGTCACCTTGTGAAAGAACTCCAACTATTATCTTTGCAGGTACGTCACATTTATCTAAGCTTTGGTGTCTTCCATATCTATACCATTCGTTTTCTGTTTCAGGAACAGGTTTTATATCTCTTTTTGGATTACTCAATTTTTCTTTGTAATAATTTAGATAAGCATAAGCCTTAGGATAATCTGATTTTAATTTTTTAATTTCAACAAAATGAATGCCTTTATCTGTTTTCAAATAAGGATAGATGACAAAAGCATTTGGTGAAAAAGATC
>JALOAF010000012.1 GCA_023228925.1 Candidatus Absconditabacterales bacterium
CAACCCTTATTTCTCTGCAAATCGCGACAACCATCGGCTATCATCAAAATCTAATTGTAACCCTTTCTACCATATTGGTAACAATTTTGATCTTACTTTTTGGAGAGATTTTTCCCAAAACTTTTGCCAATCAACATGCAGAAAAAATATTTTTTACAATACTTATCATATGTCTTTCATGAATTTTATAATCCAACATTTTATGTTTTATTGACTAAAAAAATCCATAGATAAGCCCAAAAGTTTGGAAATATGTGCTGTGGTTTTTTTTGGATAAAATGGAAGAAGTGCTTTTAGTCTAGTAATTTGATCTGGTTTTGAAAAAGCCTGTGGATTGTCCAAACTAGCTTTTGGATACAAATAAATATAATCACATAAAGCTCTTTCTGGCATAGCAATACGGTAATCGTCATAATCCTTAATCCCCAATTTATTTTTGAACAAATTATCTTTTATTTTTTTATAGCTAAACTGTTTGTTGTTTACAATAAAACTAGCTGTTTGGCTAGCAACACAAGTTGTTGTATTAAAATATGCTTGAAATATCGCACCTGCATCATATAAAACAGATTCCAAGGATATGTAACTATTTTTTTTTAACATACAAGCAAGTTCATTGTTGTTGTATACTGGTAAAGTCCAAATACCTCTTGATGGATTTAGCAAACTTCATTTTTTTTTAGCTCTAAAAAGAAATTGATCCAAGGCTTTTTTGGATAATGAAGAAAAAATCTTATGAAGGTCTTCATAATAAAATACTGTTTTTTTTGTTTTTATAATTGTGGTGATTTTTGTCATTTTGTTTTGTTGAATACTACAAATATGTAGTATATATAAACATAAAACATATAAAATCAAGTCTTTTTTATTAGCAGACCCCGGGGTCTCCTAAACAAACTCCCAATCCAATGCTAATATTTCTTCATTTGGTGTGGTTTTTTTGGAGTTTTTGTCGTAGCTGGTAAATATTCGTTTTTCTATATGATCTGTCAATTTGTGTTTGATAGGATTGAATTCGACATAATGAATGCACTGATCCAAATACCTTTCATCATTTAAAACCTTAGACTTAAATCTGGATTCAAAAAATGTTAATCATTTACTTGCTGTATATTTAGCTTTGTAATATCTGGTATATGAAGCACAAATATTTCATACAAAATAAGATATTTTGTGAGATGAAGATTTGTTGTGCAGTACAAAATGGAAGTGATTTGGTAAAATACAGTAAGCAACTATTCACACATCTTCTTTACACTTTTCTTTGTATGTACTGATGTATCATAAAAATCTTTGAAAATCTTTTCGATCATGAAACAATGTTTGCTTATACCTTCATCTGTTGTAAATGTGATAATACTTGTTTTCTTCAAATTCTTGTCTCTTTGGCATTTTCATATCCTTACTACTAAATCCACCCGGATGCTTTTCTGCACCCGGGTGGTTCTAATATACAAATCTACTTTCTTTTGTCAAATCTTTTTTTGACTAATCTTTTAACCGATTAGGATTCTTCCCCTCTTCTCTTATCTCCACCCGGGTGTATTTTACCGGGTGGCTCCCTTCTTTTCTTATCTCCACCCGGGTGCATTTCGCACCCGGGTGGTTCTTTTCGAAAATAAAAAAAACCCCCACCTTTCCCCCGCAGAGCGGGGTGAAGGCAGAGGGTTTGAATTATTTTCATTTTGATTTGCAATTTTATTTTTTTTGATTATACTGATATTGTTATCACGATGGGGATGTCCATTAGATTAAGTGTTAGTGCTTAATTGGTGGGCCCTTTTTTTGTTTTGAAAATTTTAATTTATTTTTTAAGTTTGTTATACTATCTATTTTTCATCATGCAGATTGCTTTAAAAATATTGAATACTTTTTATGATTTGGAACAATAAGTTTGAGAAATTTATTTTCTTTTTGTAAGTGCTTTACTAAACATGCAAAATCTCAATCTCAAGTAACCAACACAGCTTTATTATATTTTTTATAATCTATCATTGCTTGAAGAACTAATTCTGCATCTACATTTCATTTTGTTTTTCAAGATTTTAATTCCATAACTGGTTTAAAAACAAGATGATATCATATATCTTGAAAAAAACTATACATTGATTGGTTTCATGGAATATATCATATAAATAAGTACACCTTTTTTGCCTTATACTTATCTTTTAAATATATACGAAATTTTTTCCAATCAAGATTTCGTCATTGATCTTTAATTGCTAAATTTACATTTTGAGTATCAATAAAAACAAAATTTTCTTCCATTTTTAATTCTTATTTCATAAATATCATAAATTATATAACATTTTTACTCTAAATTGCAATAGATTTTGTCAAAAATAAATCTGACAAAACAAATCATCTGTGGTAATCCTTGATTTTTATCTGTGAAAATCTGCCTGCCCCGCAATGGCGGGGTGAAGTTCTGACAATACCACGAAGGATCGGGGTTTATTCTCTAATCGTTTCGCTGATGCGAAACTGTTTTCGAAAATAAAAAAAAACCCCCCACCTTTCGGCAGAGGGGTTTTTCGACTGGACTACAAAGTATAGTCTGGTCTATTTTAGATCATCAAAATCTTTCTTGGTCTTGGAAATGAATTCTAGAATTTTCTTTTCTACTCATGGAGATATATCCTTTCATCAATGATTTGGGACAGGAAAGACTCTTTTTCAATCAGAAAAAAGTACATGTGATCATTTTTGTCTAACGACAGAAAATCATAATTTTTTGAGTCTTGTTTCTATATCGCGAAATTTATACGGCATATGTATAAGATTTGTTTATCAAAAATTTCTTAACTTTTTTTTGAAAAGATATCTCTTGTGAGTGATAGTCAACCATCATATCTACTACATTTTTTAACTCACTCAAAGCCTCTTCTTTTGAATATCAAAAAGCATAAATATTTGGTTTTGATTTTACCTCTGCTATATATCATTCCCCATCTTTTCTTATTATTATTTCCATTTTTTTATAGTTATGTCATAAATATATTTAAATTTTAACAATATTTTTGACAAATTCAATACAATCTTTTTTTGACTATGCTCCCATTTGGGTTTCCCTTCTTCTCTTATCTCCACCCGGGTGCTTTTCTGCACCCGGGTGGTTCTTTTCGAAAATTAAAAAAACCCCCCACCTTTCGGCAGAGGGGTTTTTCGACTGGACTACGAGTGATAGTCTGGTCTATTTTTCAACAATTAGATTGTTGAGATTATTTCAAAACGTTGTAAGTTTCAGTAATTTCAGCAGAAACTTTAGTATTGTCGTTTCTGTCTACGTATTTGAACTTAAGTTCTGATATTTTAACAGAGTATAGATCAGCTGTAACAGTATTTTGAGAATCAAGAAGTTCTATGATTCTTTCAACTGTATCAGTTCCAATCAATATGTTTGTAGCAACTGGAATTGATCCAGGAGCAGTACCAGTACCAATAACTGTATTACCTTCTTTCAAACTTCCTATAGCGGGACCCCAATTAGCAAATTGATTGTTAATTATATTACGAGTAAGATCAAACTTAACTGAAGTTATAATTACATCGTAATTAGAAGTATTAGCTATAGCAAGAGTTGTTTCATTATTCAATTTTGTTGGAAGAGTAACTGCAGGAACATTGCTTGCAACTTGATATATATCTGAATTAAGATCTGGACTTGTAGTTGTTGTAGGAATAGCTGTATTTGCACTTCTTACAATATCTAATCATCCAGTAAGAATTGTATGTTTTACAGATAATCATAGATTTTCTGCTTCACCACCTCTAAGTTGTACTCTAACTGTAAATGGAGTTGTTTCATCTTTTGTAAGAGTTTTAGAGAAATCTTTAAACACTACAAAACCACTATTTAAATTAGTAGAAACTGATTTTAAAACAGTAGTTCCTTGCATAAGATCTAATCTTGTAGCATATACATCAAATCCAGTAGTTGCGTTTCATGTAACAACATCAGTTTTAACAATAACTTGTTTAAGAACTTGATTTTCAGCAGAAGCTCTTAAATTAAAGTACATCATGTCAGTAGCAGAACCTTCAAGAACAGTTTTGTTTGAAGGAACATTTGAAGGTCTTGTTAAAGTGAAAGAACCTTTATTAACAGTAGTTGCTGCACTTTCAACTGCTACTCAAGTTGGGTTAAATGATACATTGTCAGATATATTCTTAACAGTATTAACTTTAAAGTTTAATTTAAAACTTTTATTAAGAGATGCATCAGATTTCACATGTCAAACAACTCTTATTGTTGCTGGACTGTTTTTATCTACAGAGAATCTTTCTGAACTAGCTGAGAATGTTTTCCCATCTCAAGTCAAATAATATTCTAATCAATTAACATAAGCTATAACTTCATTATCAACAAACACTCAATCAACATCACCTGAACCTGTAACAAATTCGAATGTATAGTTTGTAACTTCTACTTCTGAATTAGAAGTAAGTTCAGCTTTATACAATTCTACACTTGAAGTACCAGGAGCAACTATTTTTGAAGTTGTTAATTTATTAGTCAAAGTCATATCTACTCAATCAATACTCAAATTTTCGTTACTATCAGCCGTACTTGTCATTCTTTCATTTGTGTTTTTTTCATAAGCTATTACTCAATTCTTTTCTATACCATATTTTATTGTAGCTCCAGAACCAACATAAATACCATCTGCTTTAAGTTCTATAGTCGCAGATTCTTGATTCATTCTTTCTATATCAAGACCAGAAACTACAATTTTTTCATTTGTAAATGTAACAGTCCCAACTTCTTGACTATTGTAATAAGCTTTTATATTAGCTAAAACTTTATTAAAGTCTTCTCCAGATTCTCTAGTTATAGTAAATCCGTTGATAGTTGATGTTCTAGCTGGTATTAAATTAACAGAAGATATTAATTTATTAGTTTCTCCAGCTTTAATTGTTTGTCCATCTGAAATAAATGTACCAACATTTTCAACCTTATAAGAGGTTGTGTTTATAGAAGATAATTCAAATGGAGTACCAGCAGATGTACCGTTATTAACGTCAACTGCAGTAACTGCAAAATTGTGTTGGCTATTTTGAGAGTTAGCTACAAGAGTAACTAAAACATCAAATTCCATAGATGATCCAGCTTTCATTACAAGAGCAGGAACAAAATTAAGAGTTGCAGCTTGTGAAGATGCTGCAGGTTTTCTAATTGAAGTTGCGTCTATTCAATTTCTAGAAAGCCAAATACCATCTATGTCAGCAAGAACTCAAAGACCAGATCTAGTAATAACTACAGAAGAAACCATAGTATCGTTTTCACCAGCAGTCAATTTGATTGTTCCAACTTTTTTAGCAACAGCATTTTGTGCTATATTGTGAGTAGCAACAGATCCAACTCTAGATACTGTAGCAAATCCTGGAAGAACTTCTTCTTCTTCAGCATCTTCGCTACAAGCAGCTATACAAGCATCGTAATCATCAGCCAATATACAAGCCAACAATTCTTCAGCGCTACATCCTGTTGTAGGAGTATAAGCATCATCAGCTCTCATCATCATAAGCATTACATATCCTCTAACTTCTTTCATGTTAGGATTGTCGATAATATTCATGATTCCTTCATCCTTCAAAGCTTGTAGATGATCTTTGTAGTATGGGTCAGCACCATTGTATTCGTCTCCCCATAAAGCTCTAGATAAAACTGTACCAAATTCAGCTCTAGTTACGATTCCGTTTGGATTGAATTTTTCAATTCCAACACCCATAAGACCTAGTTGACAAGCTTTTGTCACACCATTGTCGTATGCTTCATCTAAACTAGCAGATACATCAGGAAAATTACATTCCTTGTCTGTATCCAATTCTTGTAAACCTAAATCAAGAACGTAGTTGGCTACCATTTTAGCCATAGCTACTCTTGTCAAATTACCATACATGTCTGCATTATCAATGCTAGTCATAGTAGTAATTCATTTGTTTTTTGCATACGCATATGCTTCTGTTAGTTCTGCATCGTATGAAGCAGCATTAGCATAGGTAGGCATCATTGTTGCTAACAAAGCGAAAATCGCTGAGTAAGCAAAAAGTTTTTTAAATGTTTTCATGTGTACATTAAAAAAAAATATAAAAGGTACCACAATCTTTGTTTTAATTCGTGTATTAACGATCTCATGTCATTACCAAAACATCATCTCAAACCTAGCACTACCACCACCCGGGGTCAAAACAGCACCCGGTGGTACTGAGTTTAAGTTTGAAGTAACATTTTGTATAACATGTGCTGTCTATACTCCTATAGACAAGCTACGAAACCTACAAAATATATCTCCATATATTTAATGTAATGTTAAGGATCTACACGGTGTAAATAAACTAATTTGTAGGATGTGTCAGACTATCAGAACACGATTAGCGATAAGGATCAAATCTCTTTTTCCCCGTAGGTTTAGGAAAGGCGAAACTGACCGATATCTGTTATCTAAAAATGTCTACATAGACCGACAAATAACCGATCTACTTATCGTATCTCCATACGACAAGACCGATAAAGGGAATAATAGTTTTTCTGGCTAAGATTTCAAGACAAATGTAGACAGATTTTTTAGCGACAAAAAAGAAATACAAGATATCTTATTTGCAGTAAATCTCTAAACAAATGTGCTATAGACCTACGCTAGAAAAGCTTTGCCCTTCTGTATGTTTATACGAATCAGACTAAGAATCGTGACAGTAAAATCAAAAAAAAATAAAAAAAACATGATTTCATCCCTGTTGAGAACTGCTATTTTTTGTGAAAATTAGCTTGTCTACTTCCACTTGCCTTTTCTGTTTTTTGTGATGGTGTTTGATAGAAACAAGCATCTTAAATAAGGGGGGCTTTTTGGCATTCTAAGTAGCCCCCCTTGACAAGGGGGGAGATTTGGGGGAAGGGGGATTTGGGGCTAGTAAAAAAAAATCACTTTGATTTGCAATTTAATCTTTTTTGACTATAATAATATTGTATTAAGACGAAGAAGGGATCCGAAAAGTGGCTAGTGCTTTAGGTACCTTCTTTTTTTTATCAAAAAATTTAATGTGAAATATAGTGTTTGATATTTTTTAAATAATCAAAATATTTGTTCATCAGTTCATTATACAATGAAGATGCATACTTTTTATTTGGAAGTCTGTCATTCTGAGCATAGCGAAGAATCCATTTGCAGAATCCTTGTCATTTCGCTTGCCTCGAAAAAATTTCGATGGAAGTATTCTATCTTGCGAGAAATCTTTCCTGCTGTCATTTCGAAGTGCTCTATCTTGCGAGAAATCTTCCCTACTGTCATTTCGAAGTGTTCTATCTTGCGAGAAATCTTCCTGTAATGCTTTTAGATCTCTCGCAATAATATCAACTCGAGATGACAAATTCTCCTGTCATTTCGCTTGCCTCGAAAAGACTTCGATGGATTGCTCTATCTTGCGAGAAATCTTCCTTTAATTCTTTTAGATCTCTCGCAACAATAACGACTCGAGATGACATAAGAACATCGTCATTCTCAGCGTAGCGAAGAATCCATTTTCACACTATCACTACTGAGACAACTCTCGTTCTAGTGCTTTTAGAAATTGTGGAAAAATTCCATATTTTGTAGCTCCAGAAAATTCTTCCCCATATCAATCATACAAATATTTTGCTTCGTTTGGTAGAATTATATCTCATGATTTGTTTCAACCATTGTAAAGTGCCGCAAAATTAGATATTCCTGTGAGATCAAATTCTGAATAACTCAATTTACCAGTCAAATTAGAATATCCACCAAACTTATTTTTTGTAAATTCCATAAAATCTACTACCGTTTCAATAAACTTGTTTTGAGTGATTTCTCCAGTTCCATAATCCTTGCTTGTGATTTGAAAAGGTCAGTTTTTGTTGTTTGGTAGATGATAGGCACAAGTAGACTCTCTATACCAAGTAGCTATAGTCAAAGCTGTAGGAAAATCGTATGAAAAACTAATATCATCCAAAGTATTGTACCGACCAGTACAATTGTTTAATGAACCTGAAATATCTTTTGATATTCCTGTCAAATACTGATCTAAAAATTCTTGCTTGCTATCTTTGGAAAGTATTTTGGCGCTTGTTTTTTGAGCAGATAGATTGTCGTACAGATGGTCTTTTAAATTTCCAAGCATATAATTTAGTCTAGCATCCTGAGAATAATCTGATTGCAAAATTCTGAGCTGATTGTAAAAATCTCGTAAATTGATATTATTTTTTTCTATCAATCCACTGAGCTGAGATTTTAGATGAGCCAAATTGGCAGTATCTTTGGTGCTTGGAGTGTATGCAAACACAGATCCAACAAAAATAAAAGCAAAAACAAACAAAAACATTTTTTTCATAATAAAAAATATTTAGATATAAAATTTTTCATTACTATTTGTTATATAAATACTTTTCTGATATTCAAGAAAAAAACGAATCGAAAAAGATTATGGTTGTTGTGAACCTTCTGCTGGTTCTGAAGGAGTTTGGTTCATAGCATCAATGATATTTTGTATCTCTATATTTTGTGAAGGAAATCTTAAAACGGAGTTCCGTTCCCTTATTTTTTTTGTAAGCATGTCGTTTGTTTTTAAACTAGTACCAGAAAGTCCAAGTGTTTTTGCTATGCTAGCCGCTTCACGAATAAACACATCTCTTTGCATTCTCTCATGTAAGCTAGAGAATGAGCCTTCTAGTTTCAATATTTTGTTCATTATATCTGTTTGTTTTCCTACATCCACTCACATCAGTCTAGTAGCCATACCACTCACATTACCAGAACTAAAGGCATCTTTGATAGCATTGATTCAGACTGCTCATCCTCATATTGGTACAACTGGTAAAGTTTTTAAAGTAGTTTCCAGAGATTCCATTATATTGTTGAGAGATTTGTCTATAAATCAGATTCATGTTTCAGACTTGACTGCTAATTTTACTAACAAAAATATTAAAAACAATCCAAAAACATAAACAATAATATCTGCAAAAGTATCTTTGACTCAGGTCATACTAAAATCAAATATTCCATCAGATTTGATTGTAGAAGTATATAGTTTATCTGAACCCTCTTGTTGGCTTATGATTTGTACATTTCATTGATCTTCAAACTTTATATTATGTACTTTATTTCCTGCTATCATACTTTTCATCAAAACCAAAATCACTAAAACCAAACTCAATGCTCATACCATAATCACTGGTTTGAATATAAGTTTTAAGATTGTTTTGATATCCATAAATTTTCAAATATCCATTCATTTTCATCATCACGACAATTTATCTGTCAGTTTAAATACTTTCAATAATATGATGATTGGCAATAATGGAATTATGATTCGCAACATTATTAGTCTAAACAAATTGAACAGGAAAATAAAAAACATCATAAGCGTAAAAAAGATTAGCACAGCTCCAGAAAGTCATACAGACAAAAACAAGTCTCCCCAATCTGTAATAGGGCTTTCTGGATTCACTTCTGAACCAAAAACTTCATAGTCATTAAATCCAAAAACAGAAATTCACAAAAACATTAAAGGCCCAGAAACAGAATTATGGCTCGGCAAAATAGTATCCAACATTGCTTTTACATCATCTTCTGTTTGAAGATTGCTTGTATCCGTGCTAAATGATAGCAACTCTCATGTAGATCAAGGTGTAAATTTAATTTTATTATTTTTGGAGATTAATGTAGATGCATTTTTAGTTGCTCACTGAAACTCTGAATTTCATGCTATAAATTGAGAAGGGAATGTTCAAATAGCAGAAGTTATGATTGTAGAAACATCTACCACCGCTCACATCAAAAACCAACTTGCTTGAATCAAAACACCAGCAATCAAAGTTCTAGGCAATATTTTTTTAACACTTCGCTCTCCTTCTTTAGAACTAGGAACAAAGATTATATTTCTCACTATTGCAAAAAGGACCATAAATCATAAAGCAAAATTGGCAAAATTTTTCATAATATTTCGCAAAGTTCGCAAACTAGCATCTAAATGCAAAAATGTTCAATACAAAATATTGTTTGTCATAAGTGCTCCAGCTAGGTTTGCCAAAACTATCCATACTCGAGATAGTAAAGCCATAATTATTCTCATATAATCTACAGTCTTATCCAACAATTCATTACTAGCATAAGTTTGTGAAACAAATAAAAACACAAAAATCAAAAACACAGACCATATTTTGATGTTTTTTTTGCTGAATATTTTTGCTATTCTTGTTTTGATTTTTGTCATTATAAGTCGTGTATAAGTTTATGGAATAAAATTATCGCTAATTTATGGTGAAGGGGTTGGATTGCTTGAAGAGTTTGAATTGTTTGGCGAGGCTGTTGATGGAGTAGCTTGATTAGATTGATTAGATTGTGAGTTTTGTTGTGGTTTAAGCCTTTTTTCCATTTCTTTTTTATGTAAATCTAACTGCTCTTGTATCCAATCTTCTTGTTCTTTCTTCCAGTCGTTATCAGACTTGTCACTTGGTTTAGCTTCGTCTTTTATTTGTTTTTTCAAGATCTCTTCTAGTTTCTTTTCATCGAAGCTACCATTTTGATCTTTTATATCTTTCATATATTTATCTGAATATTCTTTTTGTGTCAATAACTTGAAATTAGGACTTGTAGAAGTTCATGAGTTTACTAATATTTTAATTCCATCTGCTGTTTTTACATTAGTTCAAACAGCAGTTTTAGCCCGTTTTTTTCGATTATCACTACTTTTAATATTGCTTTCAATGGTTGCTGATCTAAAGCGCTCTGCAGTAAATGTTGTAATATTCTTCTGATCAGGATCTTCTGCAGAGGTTCCCATAACATCGTTTAGATTGTCAAACTGACTTATATGATTTACCACATACTCATTATATGCTGTTGATAATGATGCTCCTGATGTAATCCCAGCTCATGTAAGTAGTGTTTTATTATCATCAAATGTCTTATCTACTCATTTTGTTTTTATACTCTCTAAAATAGGATTTAAATCTTTTTGAGATAGTTGCTCTAAAGTTCATGCATCACCTCTATTTTTGTCTGTAACACCAGGATACAGCCAAGGAAATCTTTCTTGAAGTAATTCTCTTTGTTGTGTATTAAGTTGATTTGATAGCTTTCCTCACAATTGCTGTAATCCTTCTTGAGCAGCTTTAATTCACACTGCTCATCAACCAATAGGAATGATAGGTAAATTTTTTGCTAAATTTTGAGCACTCTCTTGGAATCATTTTCAGATTTTATCTCAGATTTTTGTCATTCTAATAGCAAAGAACAAGAAAAACCGCATTATCCCTGTTGCAAAAAACATAGTAATAAACCAAGATAACATATCCATTCACTCATTTATTCTTTTCATATCTAGCTCTATTTCCACCAATCCCAAGAAAGAAAAACTATCTTTATTTTTTGTTATTCAAAGTTCTTCAAATTGCTCATTGCTTAATCAAGAGTTTTTTTGTATATCTCTGGTATTTAAGGCTGACAAGAAAATCATAGACATACTAATAGCAAAGACTACAAAAACTGGAGCAAAGATGAGTTTTACTATTTGTGCTCAATCAAAGTAAGCCATCATTCCATCTCCACTTCACTTTATATTTAATTCTTTTTTGAAAACAGCTACTAATACCAATACAGGAGATGCAGCAATTATAAGTCGCAACATTCATATTCTAACTATAAGAACAATTGCCAAAACTACTAAAGGAATAAACAAAATTGCTGCAAAAAATATCTTTATAATTAAATCTAAAAAATCTCAAACCACAGACTCTCATGGAGCAGCTCCTGCTAAATCTGAAAAATTTAGCATAGAACTATATATTGTGATAAATGGTCATACAAATCATTTAGATTTTTCTAAGACATTTGTTAGTGTAAACTTTGTTGTATTAGAATCTCCAGCATTTTTAAAAAAAGCATCATCTTTTTTCAATATTCAATATCATTGATTTTTACAAGTCTCACTTAAATTAGAAAAATCTATAGCTATAATACTACAGTCTGCAAGCAATCAAGAATAAGTCTCTTCATTATTTGTTCATGTTTCAAAATAATTTTTTAAGTTAGTTATATAGCTTTCGTTAGTTCATGTTAAAAAGTCAGAATAAGCTGGATTTTCCTTATAACGGTATGGCCATCATCATAAAGTACAATATCCTGAAATGAAATTTTGCCCAGATTTTACTACAATTTCCTTTCTTCCAACAATATATTCACCAGTTAGTCCAGGAATATTCTTGCTAGTATAACATGGAGAAATACTTTCATCTCAGTAAGTAGAATAATATTGTAAACTCATTTTATTTATTCCTCCACTTCACTTAGTATTTACAACAGCCTTTAATCCAAGAATCGGCTGATCGTTTTGTTCTGGATTGTTTTGCATTATGGTCATAGGTAATCATCAAATGGAATAAGTAAGTATTGTAGATATATCCACAACTGCAGCTACTACAAACCAACTTGCTTGAATCAATACTCCTGCTATTAAAGTTTTTTTGATAACAGAAATTGGTCATCGTTTTTCTCAAGATTTACCTCCAAAAGGTCAAGCAAAAATGTTTCTGACTATTGCAAAAAGTACCAAAAATCATAAAGCAAAATTTGCAAAATTTTTCATTATATTCCACAATGTCCACAAACTAGCATCTAAATGTAAAAAAGATCAATATACTAAAGTATTGTCCAAGGATATTCATATAATAAATAGCACAGGCCACAAAAGAGCATATATGGCATTGGATATATATGTGAATATTTCATTTAATTCAGACATGTTTTTGATTTTACTTTCTTCTGTTGTGTTCGTTTGATTTGGTGTAGTATCTATCTGTGCAACAACTTTGTTGTTTGCCAAAAACATACTTGAAACTCCAAATAATATGAGAATTCATAAAAATTTTTTTATTGTCTTTTTTTTGAACATATTGCCAATAGTTTTTAATGTTTGTCTCATTTATAGTTTATGTTTTAGTTTACTAAATAATTTATACATAATTATAATATTAAAAAAAATATATTCAAAATATTGATAATATTAGCTCAACAAAACAAACCAAAAAAACAAAAAAGATATATAGTATAGTTGGGGAAATGAAAATTATTAAATAAGTTCATTTTACTTGTCTTGAAAAAATCTCCAATAGTACAATAAACTATTGTCTTTTGATGAAATAAAAAAATTGTAAAATTTTTTATTTGGAAATTTAAGTAAATTTGTATTTTAACAAACTATTTTAAATCTGCTAAACTAAGAAATTTTCAATATAAACAAGATGGAAGTTTGTCATTATTTTTTGCATAGGTCCAATATGCCTGTTTTATATCAATATAGGATGGCACATTCCAAGCTTCTGCCAATCATTTCATAACAACATAAGTTTCACAAAGTAATGATTTTGATGGATTTAAGGTTTTGCCAATCATTCACAATCAATAAGCTGTTCTATAATATGGATAATCTACACTATCAGATGAAATATGATCAAATTTTATAATTTTATTTGTTAGTAAAGTAATAGAGTTTGTATCTAAAAGATATTTTATAGCATCTTCAAAAGTAGCATTTTTACTTAAATCTATATTTAGATCTTCCTCTGTATCAACATTTTGTATGTCTGTATTATCTCAAGTCAAATCAGCATCTATGGAAACAAAAGAATTTTCATCGTATCAAGATATATATACATCTCAAGATAGATTTGAATTTGCAGATTCATTGAAGTTATAAATATTTATATTAAAAAAACTTAAAATATATCACAATAAAGAGAAAAACAATACTATAAAATACAACTTAGATTCTCGTACTCTAAAAGGTTTGAAATTGAATAAGGAAGCGAATATAATAAAAATAAAAAAAGATAATAATGTAATAAAAAATATTTGTAATAGTAAATCCATACTTGGTATCCAAAACCAAAGAAAAAATCCACACAAAACAGCTATAACAAAAAACCAGAAATGATGTACATGTTTTTTGTGTTTTGGTTTTTGTATATAATGTGTTTTTTCAGAAAAAGCTATACTTTCTTCTGTTGTTTTAATGTTTTTTGATGAATTGTTTTTGTCTCTAGTAATATATCAAATAATTGAAATAAAAAATGTATTTATTCCAGCTAAACAAAAAAATCTATAATCTCATCGTAAAAATCAGGCAAAAATCGCTTGAATCACAAAAAAATATAAACTAAATAGGATAAAGCTATTCTTTTTCATTTTTGCTTAAATATAAAAAAGTAAAAAAGTCAAATATTTTTACATAAATATTAAATATATAATAAATATATTTTAATTTTCAAGAAGAAAATTTGCAAAAAATGTTTTTTTAAGTAAAATATAAAACAGGGAGTATCTTGAAAGCTAATGAACAAAACAAAATCAACAATAAGCTAGCAAGATTCTGAACAAAACTTTTAAATAAAAAAAGATAAAATGAAAAAAAGCATTTGTTATATATTAAGCATTCTATTTATAATTAACAGTATTTTTTTGTTGAACAATACTTTTGGACAACTTGAATTGTGAAATACAAGTAGCATTTTAAATACTAACATTGACTCTACAATTGATACCAATATTTGAGGAAGCACTATTGGAAATCCTATCAGAGAATGAGCTTATCAAATTGTGCACTCTGATGACTGAAACTATATTATAGAATGAATAGTGGACAGTGATACTGAAATTACAGCACATAGTACTGCTCTTGATAGAACTCTTGGAATAATTAAAAGAATAATAAATTGGGCACTATGACTGTTGTCTCTTGTGGCATTAGTTTATCTAATTGTTCATTGATTTATGATCATAACAGCTGCATGAGATGATACAAAATACAAAAAATGAATGAAATGAATAAAAAATGCCGCTATTGCTATATGAGGAATATGATTAAGTTGGTTTATAATTAGTTTTATATTCCGAATAATAAACAATATAACAGCTCAATAGTATGTTTAACTTTATTTATATAATTGTTTAGAATGAAAAAAATAAAATTACGAATATTAATTACAGCAATATTTACAACAACATGAATTGGTCTTGCTAATTATGATTTTCCTTATGAATATACAGATAGCTCTTCAGTATGAAGCGAGTATCAAACAGAAATATGAAAAATTATGAAAGAAGATAATGTGTGACAAGACAATAGTTTGTTAAATAGGTTGCTTTCCTTATTTAAATTAAGCAACCAATGACGATATGACTCATGAACAAGCAAAGCCATATATTATGCAAAAATGATAGTAAATTTAATGTTATCTTTTGTTAGTTTTATTGCATTAGCTATGGTGATTTATGCTTTTTATATGATATTCTTTTTGAAAGATGAATCTGGTATTACAAAAGCTAAACAAGTTTTGAAATGAGTGGCTATTGCTATTATTATAATGTGATTGTCTTGGTTTATTGTAAGTATGATATTTTGGGTACAATCAAATAGTGCAAATAGTGAATCAAGCAACTCTACTGGTAGTATAAATAATTTAAGTAATCTTTCTACTCAAACAGTTAATATGAATCCATAATTAATTTATAAATTAAAACAATAAAAATGAAAATACTAGATATTGGAAATAAAATAAACAAAAAAAACCAAAAAACTCCAGCTCAGTTTAATACTGAAACTATGATACCAATTTCAGAAATTAAAAATGATGTTGTGATTTTGAAAGACTGATGACTTAGATCTATTCTAAAAGTAGAATGAATAAATTTAGATTTGAAAAATGCTGAAGATCAACAAATAATACTTGAACAATATAAAAAATTTCTAAACTGACTATGATTCCCAATACAAATTATAGTTCGTAATAATTATTTAGATTTATCTAGCTATCTTTCTTATATAAATAAAAACTTAACTAATATTATCAATCCTACATTAAAACAAACTTGAGAATCTTATTATAGATTTTTAGAAAATATTGATAATCAACAATGATTGATTTATGAAAAATCATTTTATATAGTTGTTCCTTATTATATTTGAGAAAAAGATGAAACAAGTATAAAAAAATCTTGGTTTACTAAATTCTTGGATGTTTTAAACTCAAAAGATAATACAGAAAAAATTGTAGAAAGATACAGAGGCTTCCAAAAATGAAAAAACATGTTGGACAGTAGATGTAATTTACTAACAGATTGATTGGCCTCCATAGGAATAAGAACCGAAAAATTGTGAACTAGCGAAATTATTTCACTATTATTTAATTATTACAATCCTTTATTGCATAATGCTCAATGAGTACTTTAAATATTCAATGATAATTTCAATTTGAAAAAGGTCCTAAATAAAGGACTTTTTTTTATTTGACAATTAAATGTAAATTAACTTCTTTTTTTTATTTCTTCTTTTGCTGCTTGCTCTACAGCTTCTTCATCTGTAATACAAAAAGAAGTTGTGTTTATTATCATGTCGGTAGGTGATTTGTATTTTATCATATAATTTTTGTGGTTTACTATATTTTTAATAATTGTCATAGTAGCTTCAAAGCTCTCTAAATCTTTTTGATTTACAACAACTTCTTGTCAATATTCTTTTTTGTGAAAAGAGTCTAGACTAAGATGGTTTCAAGTATTTTTGACTGCCAACTCATAAGCAGAATTTACTGGATGCTCTAATCATCTATTTTTTAATGGAAAAACTTCAAACTTTGCATAACCAGACTTAATATCTATCTCATTATCCAAATAAATTTGTCACAAACAAGTTGATAGTTTTCAACTATTAGCACCAGCTCAAGTAACTAAAACCAGATTTTTTGTGGTGGGAATATGGTCGTCTGAACCAAATCAATTGTCGCTCAAAAGTTCTCAAATATTGTAAGGATAAGAAGATATTTTATATCTTTCAAAAACACTATATTGTTTTTTTTGAAATTTGCGCTCAAAGTCTAGAACTAAATCAAACATGGTCGCAACATCTATTTTGTTTATAACTATAATTGGTTTTACTCATAAGCTTCTTTCTATAACACTCAAACTACGAGATACATATTCAGAAAAATCTAAGTTTTGGTCAGAAAATTTTTTATTGGAAATAATATCTTCTGCATTTACACAATAAAACACTTCTATTTTATCTCTTAGTTCATAAAAAATAGTCTGCTTACTATCTACCAAAAATCAAGGCAAAACTCTAGATGCATGGGGATCTCTCAAAAATTTTCATCAAACTTCCAAATAAAGTTTTCCAGAAAAATTTGCCAAACTATCTAATATTTGATTTGTTTGCATTTCTATATACTTTTCTCCATCAAATCAGTGCTTTTTATGAAAAATAATTTCATTGTTTGTTGTCATATTTGTATTGAAAAAATAAACTACAAATAAATTATAGTCAAATCTAGTAAGTTTGTCAAATTTTGGCTAAGATAATTTTTGTAATAAAAATTATAAAATTTTTTCTTTTCTAAGAAAATCTAAATATTTTTCATTATCCTCTGGATATTTGACTTTTAAATACTCTTTTAATAAATTTTTTCGATCAGAAAATCATTGAGATAGGTTTTTTCATTCTATATCCAATTTATCAGAAAGATCTTTGGAAACTACTAAATGTTTTTTTAATTTGAAATCTTTTAATTTTTTATAAAAATCTTGATCTATATGTTGATAAATTTTGTCATAATTTATCTCTTCTACCTTGAGAGAGATAGAAATATCTTTTTTATCCAAGCTAAAATTTTCATCAAAATCTACTTTTCGATATTCTGATCAAAGATAATATTGTTTGTTTTGTTCTATTGTGTCGAGAATAAATTGGTCTACAAAAGCTTCAGTTAATTGACTTATCTCTTGTTTATTTTCTCAATCTATAGGGAATAGTGAATCTTTATTTATTTTGTTAATATTTGAATTATCTATAAAAAAATATGGATTTATAAAAATTAATTTTCATTTGATAGAATTGTTGGAATATTGAAACAATGCTTTGATATGGTTTGTTTCCAAGGGTGAAGTACTTCGAACACTTCCAGTACATAAATAATTTTTGTAGACAAAACCTTGATGTAGATGTCCAGAAATCATCTTTATATTTTCTAAATCACAAAACAAATGAGACAAAGCAATGTCATTGAAATAAAATCTTGCTCTTTGTCATGGAAAACTGATTCATTCTATATAATAATGATGGATAACAGTAAGTTTGGGATATTTTTTTATATAGTCCAACAAAACTTGATTTATATGAGCACTAATTTGTTCATTTTTTTTATTGGACTGAGATAATGTTGTAATTGTATTTTCTATTTCTGTATAATCAGCTCAAAAATTATTTTGTAGCGAATCAACACTTCAGTTTGTTAAATAATAAGGTAAAAACAAAATATCTTCTCACTCTATATTTTCTACTTTGGGCCTTGTGATAAATTCTATTTTTCATCAAGTTTGGTCAGAAAAAACATTTTTTGTAATCATTTCGTAGGTCATTTTTGCCTCTTCAAATACAAAAGTATTTCAAATCCAATCATGATTTCATGAAAGTATATAAACATTTTTTCATTGAGAAAAAAGCTCTAAAAACAGTGTATAAAGAGACAATAATGCGGTTCTGTCGTAAGCAAAATGATAAACATAATCTCATAAGAATATGATATTTTTTTCTGAACTATTGGAAATGTGTTTTTTTAATTCTTCTAAGACTCTATCTTTTATACGAGAATTTATATGTAAATCTCAAATCAGAAGCATTTAAATGTTTTGAAAAATAAAATATGTAATTTTAATGTAATATTACTCTTTATCTTTTCAATACAAAAAAATGTGAACTTATTATGGTGAACAATAATGAACAAAAAAAAATATTTAGAATAATAAAAAATATTAATTAAACGGTTGTTTTTAGTAAAGATAGATTATTTATACTCCTTACGAATTTTTTCAATACCTTCTTTACAGTATGTTAGAGTCTCTAATACTTCTTGTGCATATTTCTGCAACTCTGAAATAGGAGTATTTCAATCTATTTTTTTATCTAAAAGAACTTCCATCAATTCTACAGTTTTTTGTAGTGACACACCTTCTGTTTCTAATTGGCTTTGACCATCAGCTAAACGAACTAAATTTCTAAATCTTTGTGCACCAAAGTCATTACAGTTTTTTCAATTCATGTTTTTTTAATTAAAAGAATAAAAAAGATTAATAACACGCATATTATATATATTTTTTTTAATAAAGCAAGTGAAAATATCTTTTGATTTTTGATCTAAATAAATTAAAGTAAAAAAACTTAATGTTCATTATATTTTTTAGTCTAATAATTTGAAATGGCAAAACACTTAAATAATATAAAAATAGAAAGAATTGGCTATTGAGGAGTTGGAATAGCCAAAACCGATGAGGGTAAAAAAATTTTGATCAAATGATGAGCTCTACCTGGTAGTGTTGTAGACTGTATAATTAAAAAGAATAAAAAAGATTATATTGAATGACATATCACAAAAATTCATAAATATGAAGCCAAATATTTTGATGGAGAAATTTTTTGTTCACATTTTTTTAGCAATGTTGAGCCTGATTTGAAAGCTAAAACTTCTATTGAAAAACACAAAATCTGATGTGGATGATGCAAATGGCAAATGCTAAGTTATCCAAGACAATTAGAACTAAAGCAAGAAATAGTAGAAGATTGTTTTAGAAAAATAAAAGAAAAACCAAATTTTTTACCAATAGTAGCTTCCCCAAAAGATAAATGATATAGAAATAAAATAGAGTTTAGTTTTTGAGTTTATATGGCTAGTAGAGAAGGGATAGAAAGTAGATGGAATCTATGATTTCACAAACAATGAGAATTTAGTAAAATTGTTGATATTGATAATTGTTGATTGATATCAGACAATGCAAATAGTATTTTTGAATATATAAAAGAATTTTGTTTTGACTCTGGTTTAGCTACATACGATCAAAAATTTAATAGAGGATTTTTTCGTCATTTAGTAATTAGAGAATGAATAAATACTGGACAATTGATGGTAAATTTAGCTGTAAATCCTTTGGATATAAAAGATGAAAAAAATCTTGATCTTTGGAAAATTTTGAAAAAAAAATTAGAAAAAGATGAATTTATCAAAAAAAATATTACAAGTTTTGTAATAACTTATAACGATGGACTTGCAGATATCGTAAGATGAACAAATATAAGTGTTGAGAATCTTATTGGAGATTGATATATTTATGAAAAATTAATTCTTAATTGAACAAAACAAGAAAATGTAGAATCTACTTTTAGGGTTTCTCCATTTTCATTTTTTCAAACTAATACTCATTGAGCTGAATTGTTGTTTCAAAAAGCGATAAATAATTTGTTGGAAGAATGAGAAATAAAATGAAAGATATTAGATTTATATTGTGGAACTGGTAGCATAGGAATTGGAGTCTTAAAAGCATGAATATGAAATAGTCTAATTGGAATAGAAATAGTAGAGGAAGCAATTTTAGATGCAAAATACAATGCAGAAATAAATGGAATAAAAAACGAATGTAATTTTATAGCTTCTCCTTCTGAAAAAGTGTTAAACAAAAATCCAGAAATAGAAAACGAATTAAACAATATATGATTGGTGATTGTTGATCCTCCTAGAGAATGATTACACAAAAATGTGATTGAACGAATTAGTAAATTAAAAGAAGATAACAATTTCAAATTATTGTATATTTCCTGTAATCCTAGCACTATGGCTAGAGATGTTCAATTATTGATTGAAAAATGATTCAAAATAAAATCTTTACAAGCTGTAGATATGTTTCCCCAAACTCATCATATCGAAACTGTTGGAGTTTTAGTTTAACATACTTCATAAAAACACAGTTTTATTTATTTTATACTGAACATCATGTCTATCAAAAACATATTAAAAATAAGTTTCTTGTCTATTATGCTCATCGTAATTGATCAAGTATCAAAACATTTTTTTTATGATAAATTATTTTTGAGTGAACGATCTATAATACAAACCGCCTTTAATACTGGAATATCCCGATCTATAGCCATACCTCAAATCATCACAATAATTTGAACTATTCTAATTTTGGGAATATTAATTTATTTGTGTTATAAAAAACAAATTTCAAAATGAGCTACAATATTTTTGATATGATGAGCTATTGGAAATCTTATTGATAGGATTTTTTTATGATGAGTTAGGGATTTTATTTTACTATTTAAACGATTTCCTATATTCAATTTAGCCGATGTGTTTATAAACATAGGAGTAGTTTTCGTGGTTTTGAAGGAGCTTTTTGGAATATGACAAAAAACCTCTTGAAAAAAAGAAAATTATTAGTATACAACAATTACAATTTTATTTAATTACCAATTAGAAAATGGAATTTGAAGGAATTATTACTATGATGTGAATTGAAGAAGAAGTTTGAGCAAACAAGTTGCGCAAGATTACTTTTGTATTAGAAGAAGAATCTGATAGAGAGTACAAAGCTTCTATCGCTATAGATGCTTATGGAGAAAAAGTAGACTTAGCAAAAAATTTTAAACAATGAGACAAGGTAAAAGTTGGACTAAATTTTAAAGCTAGAGAATACAATGGAAGACGATACAACGGTATCTCTGCATGGAGAATAGACAGTATTTGAACAGCCTCAGCATCTACACCAATCCTTCTGCACCAGCAGATGATGATTTGCCTTTTTAAACTTATTGATAATATAATAAAAAAAACCTTACAAAGAGTAAGGTTTTTTTGTTGAATAAATATTATTTATTTTCAGATACTCCATACTTGTCTGCATACTTTATACTATCAATTAAGTTTTGTTTGATATCAGCAGATAGATTTGAATTTTTTAATATAAATTGTAATCAATTTTTTAGTACTGGTAAGACAGCATTTTTGATAATCATAAATTTTTTTTCATCACCATTTAACTCTACAAGCTCTTTATCTCGTCGAAGTTGTATTTCATTTAATTCTTTTATGTCCTCTTGAGACAATGAGTCTGCTTTTACAAGAACTTTTTGCAAAATTGAGTTTTCTCGATATTTTCAAATACTTTGAACTGACAAAATAAAGCTTGTCCAATTTTCTTTATCTTCCATGTATTTTTCTAATATGTTTTCATAAAATAATGCAGCAGAAACCATTTCTCTATCTGGCTGTCGAAAACTTTCTTGTTTTTCTATTTTTGTTTTTCTATTTGCTTCAAATTTTCAATCTGTTTGTATATATTTATTTAACTGCAAAGAAACAACCTCATAAGGAAGTCAGACTTTATCTGCTAACAATTGTTTATAATGTTCTTGGATAGTATAATTGTCTACATTTACAATCAATCCAAACATATCATTGAAAAGTTTTTGTTTGTCTATTGGCGAACTCATATCATACTTTTCTCTTAGCAATTCATATATTTGCAAAAAAGCATCTTTGGAATCTTTGATACAAGAATTGAATGTTTCTAGTCAATCTGTGATATTTGCTAAATCATCAATATCTTTAAACTTTTGTGGCAAAACAATCATTTTGGGATATACATTTTCTCTGTATGCTATTTTTAGTGCTCTAATTGTTGCATTTTTACCAGCTTCATCATTGTCAAATAGTATGTAGATATTTTCAGTATATCTTTTCATAAGTTTTAAATGATTGGTGCTAACTGCTGTACCACTAGTAGCTACACCAACAGACAATCACAATCTGGCCAAAGCTATCACATCCATTTGTCATTCTACTAGAATCAACATATCATGAGTTTTGATACTATCTTTGGCAAAATTAAGTCAATAAAGAATCTTTGATTTTTCAAAAGCTGCATGTTCGCTACTATTTAGATATTTTGGTTGATCTTTTGGGTCAAGAACTCTAGCACTAAATCCAACTATATTGTTTCTAGTATCATATATTGGGAACATAATTCTATTTCTAAAAAAACTATAATAATCACTTTGTCATTTTTTTATCAAAGATGCTTGAATGAGATCTTGTTCGTTAAATCATTTTTCTTTTAGTTTTGTGATAAGGCCATAATTTGTATCTGGAGAATAGCCAATACCGAAATCTTTTATAATTTGTGAAGAAAGCTTTCTTTCTGTTTGTAGATAATCTAAAGCTTTTGGAGAGTCTTTTAAACTATCTATAAAAAAATCCTGAGAAAGTTTGTGGATTCTTTTTATTTTTTCTTTTTCATCTACAAAATCTTTTGAATAATTGTAGCTTTTTGTATATTCTGAAATATCTAGTCTATTTTCTTCTGCAATAAGCTTGATAGCATCCCAAAAATCTAGCTTTTCATATTCCATAATAAATGTAATCACATTGCCACCAACCCCAGAACTAAAATCTTTGAATATTTGCTTTTGAGGAGAAACCATAAAAGAAGGAGTTTTTTCATGTTGAAATGGGGATAATCCAGAAAAATTACTACCAGCTCTCTTGAGATTTACTCTCCTAGAAATGATATCTACAATATCTACATTATCTAATATATAATCAGCTACATTCACCATAAAAAAAATTTATTTAAAACATATTTTATATGTAAGTATATGTTTATTTATTCAAGCTCATTTTTCAATTCAATAATAAAAAAATCCTTGTTTAACAAAAGCAAGGATTTTTTATATTATATATAGTTTCATAATAAACTAAGGTGTTGTTGTTCCTCATCCACTAGTCCCTGATGAGCTTCAAATAACTCGGAATATAGCACTTACTATAAACCAAGATAGTCCAATAACTGCCAATCCAATACCAGCTTGTTTCAAAATTTTGAATCCATTTTTAAATTTTGTTTCATCTCCAGCAGCTGTAACCATTTGGAATCATCCTCGCAACACTATAACTAAAGTAATAAGAGCTAGCATTCATAATACTCGATTTATAAATGTTTTGATTACTTGAATTAAATTTCCTCCTTGATCTGTGTCTCCACCTCAAACTGCTAATCCAACTCATCCGTCTCAAGCTCCAAAGCTTCCTCATTGAGCAACATTAAAATCTACACTTCCTTGAGCATTAACTAATGCAATGCTTCATACTCACAAAAGTCCTGCTATACCAAGACCTAATAATACTTTTTTAAACATCTTTTAAATTTTTAGAAATAAAAATAACACATTCAAGATAGTAATCTTTGCATAAATTGCAAATCTATTTTTACTTTTTTGAAAGTCGTTTAAATATTATAAAAAAGAAAACTAATCCAAATAGAAATCGTCATAATATGGAAAATACAGAAAATCACAGCTGATCTTCTATTTCTTCCAAACTTGATACTTTGTCTAAATTGTCTAAATCACCACAACTTAGTCTTTTGTTGATAGATAAAATTGTATCTTGATTACTTTCTTCTGAATTTATAAACTGTTGTTTTAACCAATCACATTCTGCTTGAGATCATTGATAATATTTTTCTTTGTTTACAAGTTTTCTAAATTGGACAGGATCTATTTCATTTAATAAATTTAGTTCATTTGAACTTTTAAATGAATATTCTTTTTTTGTTGTGTTTGCTTTTCCATAAACTTGTTTATCAGAAACTTCAATATTCAATTTTATTGTAGAATCTAGTGGCAACCAGTTATTTGGATATATGGTAAGAATATCTCCACTTCGTTCGTGTTCTGTATTGGATAAATCATATTTGATATCATCAATTGTAAAATAAACCTTATCTTTGTTTACTCACTTTCATAGATCATAAATATTAAACTGATAATAAGAATCCAAAGCTATAAATTCTCAAGGCTGTAAAACGGGGAATAGTAATTCTATAGTGGGAGCGATAATATCTGGTTCACATTCTGGTACAGCTTCAAATAGAAAACTGTAATTTTTGTTTAATTCTAGCATATTTCATTTGGTGTCCAAAACATAACTACCATCAGAAAAACGGAAATCACTAGAAATTAAGCTAGGATCTACCTTGAAAAATATTTTGAAAACTACTTTTTCCAACCCAGAGTCTTGAGTTTTTAGTTTATTAAAAATGATTTTATTTGACTCTACAACATAACTTAAATTGTTTTCTTTTTCTCATTCTGCTAAAATTTTCAATATTTCTACTTCATTGGAATTGTACTCCAAAATTGCATTTACTCAGATAATGTTGGAATAGTTTAGAGAAAAAACAATATCCAGTTGATTTTCACATCAAGCATGAAATTTGTCTGATGGCTGAAATCTATCGGAACTATATACTGGGCTTAATTCTACTTGTGCTTTTGTGAAAGTAAATAAGAAAGCAGAAAATAGAACAAACAAAAACATATAAAATCTTTTCATTTTTTTTTGAAAAAAATAAAGATAAAATACTCAATTCTTGTTTATTATTTATGGATAAATTATCAAGAGAAAATAAAAAATAGCCAACAAAATTGACTATCTTTTTAAAATTTTCTATTTTCTGTGAATAAAAGGAGGATCTTCCACCACAAATTTAATTTGTGGAAACTCCTTTTTTATTTCTTCAATTATCAGAGGACTGATTTCACAGTCCTTAAAAAGCCTTTTTACCTCCTTATGAGGTATCATTTTGCACAACCAATTAAGCTTCATTTTGGTTGGTACAATTGTTATAGACTCCATAATTTGATAACAATTTCCTCCTGATGTCTCAAAAGAAAAATCTCTTCCCTCTAGATCCAAAAACAAACAAGGGTTTGATTTTCTTAACATCTGATTAACCTCCTGAGAGGTCATTTTTCTTAATTCACTCACTTTACAACACATAAATTTCCTTTCTTTTTAAGTTTTTATTTAATTTTGTTAACAATCATGAAGTGTATAAAACTTAAATAAAAAATCAAGATTAACTTGACATTGTTTGATGATTTTCTTATATAGAAAATATATAAATTTACTTTTTATTAAAAAAAAATGAATCAAAACAAACAATCAGAAATAGAAAAAACAATAGGCAATCCTATCATACAAAGCATGAAACCATGACAAGAAGCACTCAAATCAACTATTTCAAAAGCATGACAAAAAAAGATAGCAGCAAATCAAATTTCAACATGAATGGATAAGCGAGAAAGTAAGCTGTGAAGCACAAGAGAATCTCAATAAAAAACTTCTATTTAAGTATAAAAAAATACAATATTCACAACACAAGCAACAGTAGAATAATTATTGCTATGATTTTTAGAAGTTTGAAAAGAAAAAGAAAAAATTTTACTTTTTTAGTCAATTTGTTTATTGTGTTCCAATGTTCTTCTGGAATAATTTTTTTTCAAAACTCTTTTTCTAATTTTTGAATAGAGTTAAATATTAGTTTGTGATTGGCCATATAGCTTGGTTGTTTGTTGCTAAAAATCTCTTTAAACATTAATGAAGCATCATTAGTTCAAGTTTGGTAATTATATCATGAAACTAAATATACAATATTATCATATTGATAAATCAAATTTTCTTGGTTTTTTAATTTTTTAGTTTTCAGTAATTTTATTAAAACCAAAAAGATAATCAAAATTATTATTAAAATAGCAACAAGTAGCAATCTAGTATTGAATAATCAAAATCAAAAGAAACCATCAAAATATATTATAATATCATTTAATAAAGCTTCCATTTTATAAATTATTGTGAATAAAAATATTTGAGAATATTGTTTGAACTAACTATAACTGGTATAAAATTTCTCCAAAAAATAGGGATTTGTTTGTTGATACAATATTTAGACCAAGTTTTATTTCAAATTTTATCTCAAGATTTAGGATATCTGATTTTTAGTCAAATAGTGTCTGAATTATCAACAGAAACAATTTCTTTTCAAACTTCTAGCTTTCACAATTTATTAATAATTATACTTTTTTCAATATGCTTTTTCCAGAAATTTTCTTTTGCTTTGATAATATAGATTTTTGAATGAGAAAGAAAAAAATAAGTTCCATTGATATATTTGTGTCCTTGTTTTGAATTTTGAAAAAAAGCATATAAATCATTTAATGTTTTTTCTGTAATATTGGATGATAAGTTTAATTTTTTTAGAACTTGTAAGATTATGTTTTGAGATATTTTGGGAAGTGGGATATCTCGCAAAAAAGCATAATTGCTGTTCCAATATGCTGATTTTCTGATTTCTATTAAATTTCAAAAGCTTTGTTCTTCTTGATTTTCAAGTTCTGAGTAGATATTGAACATACTTTGATAAAAAGACCCTTTTGAGTTTGATAGTTGTTCAAACTGAGGGAATAACTCTAGTCTAATTTTATTTCTTAAACTTGTAGTAGAGTCTAAATTGCTCTGATCAATAAAGAAAGGAATCTTGAATTTGGAACAAAAATCCTCTATTTGAATTTTTGTAAAAGATAGTAAAGGACGAATCGTTTTTACATTTTGAAGCAATGGAGATTGGTCTATAAATTTCATAGATAAAAAGCCATTTAAGCCAGATCCACGAAAAACATTCATAAAACTAGATTCTATACGATCAGTCAAATTGTGTCAAGTAAGAATATAATCAATATGATTTTGATCAATAATTTTTTGGAATTCGCCATATCTCCAATTTCTTAATGAATTTTCAGTTTTTTTTTCATTCCTGCTATAAATGGTGATATTCAAATTTAATCAATCAAAAAATTCTTTAATAAACTTTTGTTCTTCTTCGGTTTCTTTTCTGGTTTTATGATTGCAGTGAATAAAAAACAAATTATTTAGGTCTAATTGATTTTGGATAAAATAATTGTAAATCAACACACTCAAAAACATACTATCTGGTCATCCACTCACAGCGATCAAAATTTTTTTATCATCAAAAACATATTCTAACAATCTATCAAAAATATCTTTAAAATCTTTTAATTCATTAATTTGTAATTTGTTAATTTTTCTCATAATTTTCATTGAAAACTGTTTACAAAATGATATATAATATATCTATAGCATCAAGCTATATTATTTTACTTATATTAATTTCAAAACTAAATCCAATGAAAAAATCAAAATTTTTAATCAACGTATGAGATTTATTGTTATCAGCATGAAAAAGAGATCAAATAATCTTTGAAAAGGAAACACTAGATGCTTTAGAAAATTTATGACCAGATGGCATAAATGGCAAAATTCTCATACAATCTTTTGATGAAAATTCATTATTGACTACTCTAGAAGATTTAAATTGCACTATGGTAGAGCCATGTGATAAATGTACTACAATATACCATAGAGAAATTTTGATACCAGAATACCAAGCAAAATTTCAAAAAAAAATAGACCCAAAAGAAGAATCAGATGACGAAACCTATCTTATCGACAAAAATGAAAATATAGACATACAAAGTATGATACTCAGTGCTATCAAACTCGAGGAACCATTTAGCAAAAAGTGTCCAAAATGCCAAGAAAACGAGTCAGATGATTTTGAAGATGAAGAAGAAGATTTTGGTAGTTTTGGATGAAGTAATATTCAGTTTAGATAAAAATACAACACTCTGTACAGAACGTTTCGCATAATGTGAAAAGATATATATTACAAACAAATTATCCAACACAGAAAAAATTTTATAACATATTCGTGTATCTAAAAAAACTAAACCGGAACAGAAAGCAGAATTAATATATTTTTTTGAGGGGTATTTTTGCACTTATGGGACAATCTTCTTTTACAAAAAGAAGCAAAATGGGTATTGTAGATTTGATTTATTATTTAATCAGACATAATGTTCAAGAAAATAATCGTATGAGTGATTATCATATTAATATTTATATCGTTAATTAGAATTTTTCAAATTGGGCAGCCAACAATATATAAAGAAATCAATCACAATAAGACAGAACTTTTGAATTCTATAGAAAGATTAAAAGAAGCTTGAGCAATAGAAAGAAGTGTAGCCCTATCAGATAGCATCACAGCTAAATTAATAAAGACAATATCAAATAAAATAAATGACATAAATTACGATTATTATTTTGTAGTAGATTATTGTATAGATCATTATCAAAAAAATATGATGTTATCATCTATGAGCTTAAACGAATGGTATGAATTTAAACAGAATAAAGATTCTCGATACATTCTAGCATGAGCATCTACTGTATTGTGACCGTATGTTAGCAATGATTATCGAAAAGAGGAATTAAAAAGAATAGAAACAGAAGTCATCAAAGAAAAATAATTTTTATTTTCTAATTCAATATTATGAAAAAGTTATTCCTTCTTTCTTTGTTGGGTTTCCTTTTCCTCGCTGGTTGTGGTAGTAAGTCGTCATGGCAAGGCGCATATTATGATGGATGAAATGCAGATTCGGATATTGTATATTGACCTATATTTACAAATTATGAGGGTTGTAAGAATTGGGCTATAAATATGATGTCAAGCGCTTATAATAATTATGCTTACTGTGCTAAAAATTGCCATGATTCTGTTGCTGGGACTCCTATTTGTGAAGATGTAGTAAGAACTTGGCAACCATTACCATGAAGCAATACATTTGACAACTATAAAGAATAAAATAAATTTATTTAATATATTCTCTATGAAAAGATTTTTCTGAATTTTTGAGAAAAAAACAAATCATAAAAAACAAACAAAAAAAATACATTTAAAACACCTGTTTCAAAAAAATACATGCTTACAAAATAAAATACATCATTAATTGCCATTACCTCAAATACTTATTTTTATTGTCATTATGCTCAGCTAAAGTCTTTCCATAATGGATATTTCCTTTGGCATCATGTAAATAGAAAAAATAGTCTGTTTTTTTGGAATTTAGCACAGCATCAATACTTTCTGCGCTAGGATTTGCTATTGCTTGTGGGGGTAATCCTCCATTTTGTCTTGTATTGTATAAATTACTTTTGTCATAAATTGCTTTGTTTATAAAAGCAGGAGTACAAGTTTCATATGGCTCTTTTAGACCATAACATAAAGTAATATCAGCATCCAATCTCATTCAATTGGACAATCTATTGAAAAAAATTCCAGCAATAGTTGCTTTGTTTAAATTATTTTTTTCTTCTTTTTCTATTACAGTAGCAAGAGTAAGTAAATCATACCAATCTAATTTAGAAAAAGATTTTATTTGCTGTGAGTATTTAGTCCAAACTTTTTTATTGAAATTGTCTAACTGTAAATACACCAATTGATCAATAAAATTTCATTCTATATCTAGATGATAGGTGTCAGGATACAAAAATCATTCTAGAGAAGAGAGTCTTTTGTTTGTATAAGATAAAAACTCATATCTTTGAACATATTTTGAGATAATATCTGAATTTGTGACAAATGAAATATAGTCACCAGTTTTGATCAATCATTTTTTGGATAAATCAAAATCAATATCGTATATAGACCATCCTTCCAAAACAGTATATTTTTTGTAAGTTTGTTTTGGTCATTGAGCAATTACATCTAAGAATTCAGCTTTTGAGTATTCACCAGAAAAAACATAAGTTCACTCTTGTATTTTAGATAAATCAATAGAATCTTTGTGAAAATATACATAAAACTTTAGCGCAAATTGTTTGGGTTTTGCTAAGTTTTTTGTAAAAGACTGGAAATTATCTCATTTTTTTATAAGCACTTCTCACGCCAAAGAACTTGAATCTATTTTTATAGGACTGTAAAATATTTTTCGAACAAAAACAATTATTAAAAACAATAAAATCCATCTTCCAATTTTTGGTTTTTTGTTAGTTTTCATAAATTCTTGTTAAGAATAAAATCAAGTAAATATTATAAAATCAATTTTATTTTGCAACAAAATATGTTTTTAAATTGTTGTTTTTTTAACAAAAAGTAGTGATAAATTATTTTGAAAAACAGTTAGATATGATATTTTCTGTTTTTAATAAACAATATTTTGTAGTTCATTATTATATAGATTTTTACTCTTTCCTCTTGAATTATTTGTCCTTTTTTACATCATTGTGCTTGCAGCATCTTTTAATTTAGTTAGGGAATGAAGGAATCTAACTATATTTATTTGGTGGTGCTTTTTGAATGATAATTAACCAGGCTAAAAATTCTATTGAAATAATTAGGTAAATCATTAGATAATATAATTATATATTGTAGAATGTATTTATAACAAGTCTATATAAGTTTTATAAAATAAAAGGGTCTAGAACGGTTGAAGTGATTTAAATAATCATTATAACTAGTTCATGACTATTAAAAATCCGTATAGGAAAAACGCAAAGCATAGTAGGCAAAAAACTATAAAACTTATAGAATATTTTT
>JALOAF010000013.1 GCA_023228925.1 Candidatus Absconditabacterales bacterium
AGCTGTTTTTCTATGATTTTCATGAATTGTTTACACTTTTTCATCTAAATATTGGATAATAATAAAGAGGGATACCCTTTATTATATCTTTTTTAATGTGTAAACCTAATTGCTGCAATAGTAATAGTTTTATTGAAAATAAATATTGACATTTATTGTCTTAAATATATATTTAAAATTATACTTTTAGATTTTAATTTTTTTTATGAACAAGAATATAATTAACTTAAATTTAATTGATGATAAAAAAATGAACATCAATACAAGTGAAAAGTCTAAACAAATACAATATATTCAATGAACTTTAAGTGAAATAAAAAAAAATATTGAACATTTGACTGAAGTAAATAACACAAATAAAGATATTTATGATAAAATCAAAAAAGAAATCTTTGATATTGTGTTGGCAAATGAACATTTAGCTATAGAAATAAATTCAATTCAAAGTGAAATAAAAAAAATATTATTGAACACAAATCCCAATTTAAAAATAAATTTACACACAAAAAAAGAGGAAATTGATTTAAAAAAAAATGAAATAGAGACTAATACAAATAAAATTGAAACATTATCTCAAAAATTAAATGATATATCTAAACAAATAAACAATATAGAGAACGAAATAAATATAGAAACAAATGATGAAATTTTTTTTTCATATCTGGGTCAATTGGTTAACTTTAAAGAACCTTCGTCTAAGATGAGCGTTAATGATTTGATAATAAAGCCAGAATGAATTAAAGAATTTGTAGATTCATACCAAAATAAAAACTTTCCAAAAGATTTGTTGGATAAGGTTGTGTTTTTTAAGTGAAACAAAAACACTTGAAAACATTCTGTCATTAAAGCACTTGCTAATGATTTAAACCGTCCTGTATTTAGAGTAAAATATGATGATTATTTTAATGAAGAATGATTATATGTTATTTTTTGATTGATTACTTCTCATCTTAGACAACAAAGAGAGAAAAAAAACTGACAAATTGAATATTACAACCAAACAATAGAACAAATAAAAAAAATAAAAGATTGAAAATTTCAAAAGGGTGATATCTATAGTATTCAAGACTTTGAAGGAAACAATTATGATTTTGATATGTGAACACAAAGATGAAAACAATGATATTTAGTTAATTTAGAAGAGTTTGCTAATAATTTAAAATATGATATAGATTTAATTGAAGACTCTTGTGTACTTTATATAGATGACTTAGACCGCATAATACAGTCATCAAAATATGAAAAATGAGATTTGTTGTGACCTATTAAAATGGTAATAGATGATATAAAAAACGAAAAACATGACATTATGTTAATTTTAGTTGGAAATGATTTATGAACTAATCACAATGACTTTAAGTTATGAATTGACAGGGTCTTCCAGTTTGATTGAATTGAAAAAAATTACCAAGGGACATTTGAACAAATGTTAAAAAAGAAACTAGAAAAGTTGAATATAAAGTATAGTATTTGAAAGTTTTCTTTGAACAATTTAGAGAAAAAATACAGAAATATTAAATTTTTGGATAAATTAGTAAAAAGAGTAATAAAAAATTATATCTGAACTTGAAAAATAATCACCCAAGAAAAATTTGATCTAGAATTAAACAATTTAATTGAATGAGAAAAATCTTTATATAATTGAATTTGATTAAAATAGTTTTGTAATTTATTTTTTCTCTGTTTTTTTTATTTAAAATAATTATATATTTATTGTAATTTAATTTTTTTGTAAAAATGAAAATAATTTCAAAAAATAAAATAGCATATCGTGATTATAGTTTTGAAAAAAATTATGAGCTAGGAATAGTTTTGCTGTGACATGAGGTAAAATCCATAAAAATGTGACAAGTAAACATTAGGGATGCTATCGTAAGAATACAAAATAGAGAATTATGGGTCAAAAACATGGACATTCCTTTGTATAAAAAAACTTCTCCAATTTTGGCACCTGGATATCAAGCAAAAAGAGATAGAAAATTATTAGTTAAAAAAAGAGAATTAGCTAAAATATCGGCATTAACAGACAAATCTGGGAATACAATAATTCCCTTAAAAATATATTTAAATCATAAATGATTTATCAAACTAGAAGTTGGCATTGGAAAACTTATGAGAAAAATAGAAAAAAAACAAATATTAAAAGAAAAAGATATCAAAAGAGAAATGGATAGAGAAATAAGATCTTAGCTGATAAAATTGCTAGAATGATAAATGGACAAAATGATAATTAATAAATTAGAACTAGGCTGAAGAGTTGTAAATTATTGAGTAATTATAGACCATAAATATTATCTAAAAAATATTTTTTTATAAATCATTTCTACAGCTAATTTTATACTATTAGAATTTTTTTGTCATTTTTTTAAGCTATGTTCTGTATAACGAATATGTACAGGAACTTCTTTATATTTAATCTTATGTTTTTTTATCTGTTCATTTAATTCATTGGCATAGTGCATTCCATCTGCCATAATCTCAATTTTTCTAAGAGCATTTATTTCTATAACTCTATATCAATTGTGAGGGTCTGATATTTTTGCACTATAAAAAATTACTGTAACTAGTCTAGAAATAGCTAGTATTATTTTTCTAAAAAATGGAATATTTTCTGCTTTTCATCACTCAATAAACCTAGAACCTAAATATGCTTCAAATTTTCAACTATCTTTTTTAATTTCTGAAATAAAATATTCCATATCTTTTATATCCATTTGCCCATCTGAATCAAATCAGACAAATCGTTTTACTTGAAGTTGATCAGCATATTTTTGAATAAATTTGTACCCTGTTTGGTTTGCTGCTCATCCTCCCCTATTTATTGTGTGAGACAAAATAACAAACAAACAATTAGGATATTGTTTTTTCTTTTCATATAAAACTTCTAAACTATTGTCTTTGGATCAATCGTTTATAAAAATTATTTTTTTGAATCAAGCTTTGATAATCTCATCAATAACAGATCCAACTACTTTTCATTCATTATAAACCCTAATATTAAAAATAAAATTATCTTTTTCTGTTTTATTTTTAAAATTTTTGATATTTTCTTTTTCTAATTCATAAGTCTTGTCTATGGAAAGATGCGTTATTAGTCTTGTAAGTTCATGTTTGTCTTTTGTATATTTATTGAATAATGTAATATAAAAATAAGCCAATACTACCAATGAAGCATATACTATTAAATCTGCTCATCTTGCTAATCCAAAAAATGTTCCAAATTTATTTAATAATGCATTGTCTATAGCAAAAATAATCAAGGCCAAAGATCACAAAAAAAACACAAAAAAATGTAAAATATTCATTTTTTTGCGCTTGTATAAATCAATCCCAAAAAATAGAAATATAATGGCAACGATAATGATCAAAAATTGTAATAAAGACATGAAGTATAGTTTGAAAAATAAAGAGAATAGAGTTGTTGTTTTGAGGTGAGATTGAATAATATCTTAACTGTAATTTTTATTTAAATGCTGTAAAGCTGAATTTATGTTTAAGCTCTGTTGTTATGTGAATCAGAGCATATAAAATAGTTTGATATAAATTAATAGATGTTTGGTAAATAATTTTGCGAATGAATATTTGTGAATGAATATAGTATGTATTAATGGTTCAATTAACTATATACTAATTTTTTTTTAAAAATCCAGTTTAAAAAATATAGACTTCAATTGTCTATATTTTTGTATTTTTTATAAGATATTAAGAATTATTTTTTTGTATAAATCTCCAAGCATCTTCTATAGCTTGATACATAGATCTACTATATTCTCGTCCTAATACTTGTTTTGCTTTTTGAGCATTTGCAATAGATGTGTCTATATCTCCAGGCCTTCTAGAAACTATTTTATAAGGAATTTCTTTTTCGGTAACTTTTTCTACTAACTCAATTATTTCTTTGACAGATTTGCCATCTCCTGTTCAAATATTGAATATATCAAAATATCATCTATTTGAATCAATTTTATTTTCTAATAAATATTCACGATATTTTAAGATTTGGTTGAATGCACTTAAATGAGCTTCCGCTACATCCATTACATGAATATAGTCTCTAACACCTGTACCATCTACCGTATCATAATCATCTCAAAATATTTGAACATGTTCTATTTCTCAATTAGCTACCTTTAGAATATAGGGAATCAAGTTACTTGGAACTCATTTAGGATCTTCTCCTATTAGTCCAGAGTGATGTGCTCATATTGGGTTGAAATATCTTAAATTTACAACATTAAATCATTTGAAAGTAGCTAAATCTTTTAGCATATATTCCATAATAAGCTTTGTTGTACCATAAGGGTTGTAAGTACCTACACGATCATTTTCACTAAATGGAGGTAATAATTTTGGAGAATCATAAACAGTCGCACTACTAGAAAAAACAATATTTTTTTTGTTGTATTTTTGCATAAGCTTTAATAAGTTGTGTGTTCAAATAACATTGTTTTCGTAATATAAAAATGGATCTTGACAACTCTCTCCCACTGCCTTTTTGGCTGCAAAATGAATTATTCCTTCTATTTCTGGGTGATTTTTAAAAACCTTTTCAAACTCCTCTAAATTTCTAATATCTAAATCATAAAATTTAAGTTTTTTTCATGTAATTTCTTTGATTTTATCTAATACAGAAATATCAGAATTGGATAGGTTGTCTACAATAATTATATTGTAATCTTCTTCCAGAAATACTGTAGATGTATGAGATCAAATATATCCTAATCATCAAGTAATGAGTATCGATCTACTCTGTTCTTCCATAATAAAAATTAATATCTAAAAAAGATAAGCTGATAAAATATAATTACTTGAAAGAGAATTTCAAGCCTTAAGATTTTGGATGCTTTAGAATTGACATTTTGAGTAATTTTTGTTGAAGCAATTATCTAATTGAAATCTTTAGTAGAAAAAACTTCTTCTAATTTGAATTCTTTTTCTTTTCAAGTCTTTAGGTTTTTTATTTTATAAACTCATTTCTTGTTTTCTTCTTCTCCAAAAATTATAATAAACATATAATCTTGTTTATCGGCATATTGAATAGCTTTTGTTATTTTTTGGGTTTCTAATCCGCCAACAATATTTTTTCAGTGCTTTCTAAATTCTATAGCTAACTTAAGAATATCATCGTGTAAAGAATCTTCCAATACAGGAATATATATTTTTTCAATTTGTGTTTTATCTAATACCGAATTAATTAGTCATCGAGATTCTAGGAATAATTTTGTTGTTTCATCTCCAGGCGCGAATCAAACAGCTGCTATATCATCTTTTATAAATATCTTGGATAATCAATTGTATCTTCCTCAACCAAATAATGCTCTTTTGTTGTCTGGATGTGTATCAAATATTTCAAACACAACTCCATCATAATAATCAAATCATCTAATCAGACTTGGTTTAAATTCTAAATATTCAGAATATCATAAATTATTTAATGATTGCATAATAAAGTTTGTTTGTTGAATTCATTTGGAATCTTGGATAGAAGGAAATTTTTTTATTAAATCTTGGATTGTTTTTGAATTCATATATTCAATTAGCATATTTACTTGATTTTGATTTAATCATTTTTCTAATAGAATTTCGTTTATAGATTCTTGTGGTAGTTTGTCTCGTTTGTCCATAATTCTAACTGTTTCTTGTTTTATATCTCAAGATAATCAAATTTCTAATAATATTGAATCTATGATAAAACGATTATTTATATTTAATTTCCAAGATCATTTTGGAGGATTAAATTCCAACATCAAAGATATCGCTAAAGAAAGAATTTCTATATCAGCATAAACCGTATCAGATCAGAAAATATCTACATTTAACTGTCGAAATTCTCTATTTCTACCTCTTTGCGGTCTTTCATTGCGATAAAAATTAGCTATACTAAAATATCTGATAGGTTTTGCTAATTGTGAATAGTTTTTGGAAACCATACGAGTAACTGTCGGTGTCATTTCTGGTCTAAGAGCCAACTCAGAAATCTTTCATTCTCTATTTGTTATCATTGTAAGTTCAGATCATCAAACATCTTCTCCAGATTTTGCTTTTCGAATTTCAGCATTTTCTACTAAAGGTCAAAGGTATTCTTGATATCAAAATCTTAAACAAACATTTCTCCAAGAATCAAAAATATATTTACGAATTTGAAATTCTTGAGGATATCGGTCTTGTGTTCATTTTGCTGGTTGTGTTGAAAGCATAATTAAAGGTAAATGAATAAAAAGAATTATAAATTAGTTTGTCGGAATTTAATTTATTGATTATATGCTTAAATCTTTTACAGCTATATGTTCCTTTATTTTCTTGATAATTTCTTGTCATTTTCTTCAAGCAGATCCTCAAAAAAATCAAATAACAAAAGAATAATTGGCTATATTTTCAGAAATTATATCTCAATATTGTTCTTGGAGTTTTTTTATATTTTCTTTTGCTTGAGAAATCACTTGATTGTTGTATCTTAATATAAGTAATTCTAAATTATGATTTTCTGCTGTATGATGATATTGCTTTAAAATATCATAAACTATATTATTTCATTTATATTTATCAATTTCATTTGGAGAAACTGAAATATAATAAAAATCTGAGTAAGTTTGTTTTAATTTGTCTAATAATGCCTTATTTTTATCATCAAGGAATAAACTATCAAACAAGTCTGAATTTGTTAGATTTTGAATATTTTTAGCTGACTTTATGTCATGTAAACTATTTTGAAAAAAATCTTTTTCCATATAATTTGTTGTATTAAAATTATTCAACATTTTCATTTCAAGTATTTTCTGGTTTCATAATTGGGAACATCACAACATCTCTAAGGTTATCTTGTTGAGTTAATATTGCTAAAATTCTTTCAAGTCACATACCAAACCCTGATTGTGGAGGCATTCCATACTCCATTGCTGTCACAAAATCCTTATCTTCTGCTGTGGCCTCTTCATCTCATTGAGCAGCAGCTTCTTTTTGAGCATCAAAATTTGCTTGTTGGAACACAGGATCTACCAACTCTGAATATGCTTTACAAATTTCTCGCCCATTGACTAATAATTGAAACTGCTCTACTATTCCTTTATCTTCATCTGAAACTCTAGCTAAAGGTTGCATAATTACAGGATAGTTGTAAATAAATGCAGGTCATAATATTTTTGGTCTAAGAACCTTTTTGTATAAATAGTCTATCAATGTTGTTGTTCCCATTGTGTCCATTCTTTCAAATTCAATTCATTTTGCTTTGATATCTGACCTAAGCTTATCAGCATCATTTTGTCAGTATTGTGTAATATCTATTCCACTTGCATTAAAAATACCTTTTGTATAATCTATTCTTTCCCATGGTGTGGAAAAATCTACTTCTTTTGTGTTTCAATCCTTATCTTTTACTGGTATTTTTCTATCTAATCACATATTATCAAAAATATAGTCAAACATTTTTTCAGTAAACTTCATATTATCTTCATAATTTCGATATACTGCATAATGTTCTACTTGAGTAAATTCTTGTAGATGTGAAGGATCAGATCATTCGTTTCTAAAATCTTGTCATATCTCAAAAACTTTTTCAAATCTTCAAACTGTCGCCTTTTTAAGAGCAGTTTCAAATGCTATTCTAAGATAAAATTCTGTATCAAAGTCGTTGTGGTATGTGATAAAAGGTTTTGCTGCAGCTCCAGAAGCTGCATTACAAAGTATTGATGTTTGAATTTCTGTAAATCATTCTTTATGATAAAACTCTCTTAATATGTGATAAAATTTAGATTTAAATAAAAATCTTTCATAAGAATTTGGATCCATCGTCATATCCAAATATCTTTTTCTATACAATTCTTCTTGATCTACCAATCCATGAAATTTTTCTGGTAATGGTCTAATTGCTTTGGATAAAAATTTAAATTCAGAAACAAAAATAGTCAGCTCTCATTTGTGAGTAGTAAAAACTTCTCCTCTAACTCAAATAAAATCTCAAACATCTATCATTTTTTCCATAAATTTGTATGCAGATATCTCTTGATCCTCAGACAATAAAGACTCAAACAATTCTGAAGAGTTTTGAGAAATAGATCTGTCTATTTTACAATTGTCTCTGTGAAACATAAGTTGTATTTGTCCAGTAGAATCAAGTAGTCTCAAAAACGCTAATTTCCCATGACTACGATGAAGCATCACTCTCCCTGCCGTTTTGATTTGTAGTTCAGGTTTTGGGATAATATCATTGATATCTCTATGAGCTTTATCTCAAAATTCCTTGATAATATCAACAATAAGGTGTGTTTTTTGGAAACTTTGAGCATATGGAACTACTCCCATTTTAGACATTGCCTTTGTTTTTTGGATTCTAACATCTCTTTCAGATAATTGATTGTTTTGGTTCATTAATTTATTATTTAAGAATTAAATTTGTATTTATAGTCATTAAATAAATAATAATTTAAATATTTTAAGGTAAAAAGCCAGTATAATTAATTTCCTTTCGATTAAAATAAGAATTTTTGAATCAAATTGATGTTTGCAAGCTTATTTCTTCATTGGAATCGTGTCAATAAATGTTTGCTGTCAAAGCTATTGTGATGTAAGGATCTAATAAATGTTCTGGTTCATTTATAGCCAAATAAGGATCTTTTGCTGGCCAAAGTTCTATATTTCGGTCTGAAATTGTAATTTTTGGATTTGTAAGATTGACCCGTCCATCATCGGAATCAATTGGTAACTTGTATCAAGAAAGCATTCATGATCAAATAGATTCTCAAGAACAAATAAATCAATTAGAATAATCACATGCCCAAGTGTCTATAAATCAATCTTCAGTGAATTGATCTGAGTTTTCAATATTGTGAGAATTTCATAAATCAAATCATTTCAATTTTAGAATTTGTATTGTATATTGTGATTCGTTTTTTCAAGTGTACAATCAATCTCAATTCAAATCTATTAAAGTAAGAAGTTTTTTCCTGAAAAAAATCCTATGATTTCATTCTTTATTAATTAGGTATAATTCTTGAACTCAAGTATTGTGATAAATAGAGGTTGGTCAAGTTCAAAGAAAAACATCATTTCAATCATTTAATGTAGAATCTATAATATTCCAAAACTGATATTGATATTGTAAAAATTTTTGTACTCAAGACTGTATGCATCAATTAGAATCAGATAATGAATAATGATTGTATCAAGGCTGTCCTCAATCTATATTGGAACAATAGTATAAATTTCAAGAATTTCAATAGTGTGTAAATAAGTCACAATATCAGTCTCAAGTTTTTTGCCAAGAAAATTCTTCTGTACTTGAGCTACATCAAACTACTCCTCTATTAAAGTATTCTTCATAATCTATAGTATAATCCAATGATAAGTCAGAAATTTGATCCAAAAAATTGTTGGTTTCTGATAATAAAACTTGTTGATTTAAAATTGTTTTTTCTGATATTTTTGTATTTACATACATATGAAAAATTATTCATGCTATCAAAGAAAAAATAATTGTTGCCAAAACTATTTCAAACAAAGTAAATGCTTTTTTTTTCATACTAAAAAATTTCATAAAAATAAGTCTTTTACAGTTTGTTTTTTACTATTATGTTCAAAAATTTCAAGTTGATTTTGTTTATGATAAATATAAAAGATTTAGTGATAAAATTTGTTTTCTTTATTTTTATTTTTTGAACAAAAAGATAAATGACCTTAGTACCTAGTGTTATAGAAAAAAGTAAGGCTGGAGAAAGAGCCTATGATATTTATTCTAGACTTTTGGAAGATAGAATTATTTTTGTTTGAGATGTTGTTTCAGCACCATTGGTAAATACTGTTGTAGCACAATTATTGTATTTAGAAAAAAAAGATCCAGACAAAGATATTGTAATGTACATAAACTCCCCTGGATGAGAAGTTTATAGTGGTATGGCTATTTATGATACTATGCAACACATAAAATGTGATGTTGTAACTATTGCTACTTGATTGGCAGCATCTATGGGCTCTATATTTTTAGCTGGAGGAACAAAATGAAAAAGATATGCTTTACCTCATAGTAAAATAATGATTCATCAGCCACTAATTAGTTGAGGAGGGATTACATGACAAGCAACAGATATTCAAATTGAAGCAGCAGAAATGATGAAGGTAAAAAAAATGTTTATAAAATTAATGTCTGAACATACTGGACAAGACATTAAAAAAGTAGAACAGGATATGGAAAGAAATAATTGGATGACTCCAGAAGATGCTTTAAAGTACGGTATTATTGATAAAATCATAAAATAATAAGTAAAAAGTGATGAAACAATAAAACGACAACATGATAAAATGCAATTAGTATGGTTGTAAACTGTGATTAATAACAACTGTGTAATATAAATTATTTTATAATATAAAGTTTTGAAAATGGAAGATGAGTGATTGATAATCGGTGAAACCGATTTTAAGATAATAGATGAAAAAGAATTACAAAATATAAAAGATAGTGAAAACATCAAAAACGATAAACAAAAAACAAGTTGAAACTTGAAAGACGATTTGATAGATTTGTGATTATTGGATTATAAAAATTTAAGTGATGAAGAGAAAAAAATATTTGATGCATTAGAAGATGAAAAAAGAGATAATGAATTTTATGATTTATAATTAGAAAAATTACTTATATTTCCAAAGATGATTGTTTCTTAATAATCAATTAGGGAAAAAATTATTTAGCTAATTGTCCCTTTAGCTAACAAAATCCAATGCTAAAGGTTGATAAAAAACGAATTTTATCAACTCAAAAAAGTTTTAATATTAAGAGCTTAGTAAAAAGTGAAATATAAAATATTGAATGAAGATGAAAATTTGAATTTAATCGAAAGATTATTAAAAATTAGAGGCATAAGTGAAGATGCCGATATTTTTTTGAATCCAAAAATAAAAGATTATCGATTGGACCCTATGAAACTAAACGATATGTCAAAGGCTGTAGATAGGATAATATTGGCTTTGAAAAATAATGAAAAAATTATGATATTTGGAGATTATGATGTAGATGGGATAACATCTAGTTTTATTTTGTTCAAATTTTTTACAAAATTCTTGAAATACAGAAATATTAGTATTATGTATCCAGATAGAATCGAAGAATGATATGGAATCAAAAACTTACATCTGGATGAGATAAAAAAAAAGGGAGTAAGTTTGGTGATTACTGTAGATAACGGGATTACAAATATTCAAGAAGCAGAATATGCTAAAAAAATTTGATTGGATATGATTATAACTGATCACCATAAAAATTTAGAAAAAATTCCAGATGCTATCGCTGTAATAAATCCTTTGATTTCAGTGAATTATAATTTTAAGTATTTAGCATGAGTTGGTGTTGCTTTTAAGTTGTTGTGTGCTTTATTGGATAATACTAAAAATCGAAGCGAAAAAAAGAAAAATGATATTTTTAATTATTTTTTACCGATAGTAGCCATTTGAACAGTTGCAGACATTGTGTCATTAACTTGAGAAAATAGATTGTTGGTAAAAAAATGATTGGATTTAATAAATAAGCATCGTGATCAAATACCAGAATCATTGCAATGATTTTTGGAGTACCTTAATTTAAAAGAGGTAGATACTTTCCATATAGGATTTGTAATTTGACCCAGAATAAATGCATGATGAAGAATTGATTCTCCTTATAATAGTTTAAATACATTATTATTTACTGGAAATAAACAACTAGAAGCACTACAAAAAATAGATGAAATAAATAATGATAGAAAAAAATTACAAGAAGATGCTTTTAAAATAGCAGAAGAAATGTTGGACTTAGATCAAAAAATTTTAATTGCAGAACATGAAGATTTTCATGAATGAGTAGTAGGTATAGTTTCGTGAAAAATCACTGAAAAGTACAACAAGCCCAGTATTGTTTTTAAAATAAATAAAGATAAATGAATTGCTGTTGCCAGCCTAAGATGACCAGAATATTTTAATATAATAGAAATGTTACAAAAACATTCTGATTTGTTAGAAAGATCTGGAGGGCACAAACAAGCTGGATGACTAACAATATTATTAGACAATTTAGATGAGTTTAAGCAAAATGTAGAAAAATACTGTAATGAAATAATTAGTGACGATGATTTAGGAAAGATATTATATATCGATACAAAAATATATAGCGATGAGTGGAATTACCAGCTAATACAAGGATTGGAAAATCTTGCACCTTTTGGAGAGTGAAATAAAGAACCACAATTTTTATTTGAGAATATAACTGTTGAAAAGGTTGAAAAAGTATGAAAAAATGGGAATGGACATATGAAAATATATTGAATATTTGGAGATAAAAAAATCAATTTTCTATTTCGATGAAAAGGTGATATGATAAAAAAAATTAATGTTGATAGTAAGATTAATATTATATGAAAAATTAAAAAAGATGACTTTAACGGAGGTCATTACGTGAATTGAACTGAAATAATTGAATAATAGTGAAACAAACTTTGTTTGTGTTAGAATAATAAACAAGGACTTTGTTTGCAACAAAATGTTAAATTGAAATATAAAAATTTAAAATTAGCAACTAAGTTAATAAATTCGAACTAATCAGTTTTGTAGATATATTTAATATAAAATTTTTTAAAAATAATAATTTATGAATGAAAGAACAAGAAAGACTGCAGGTTTGTAATGTGATTAACAACTTTTTGGAAGCAAAAGGATTTTTCCCATATCTAATAGATTTGGAAACACATCCTATGTTTTGACCATTATTTAAAAATCTTGAAAAAGAACAAAAAGAAGATATCGAAAAAATCATAGATGAATGTATTGTAGAAAAATTAAACTCATACAAAACTAAATGATGAGAGTTGTTTAGGAGATTTTTTGAAGTAAATGAAGATGATTTTTGGAGATTTAGAGATATGAATTGTGATGATAATTTTGCACAAACTAAACAATTTCATGAATTAGGGAGAAAAATAGAAGCAGAATTATTTAAATATGAATGAATTTTGACAGAAAAAATGTTGGAACAGGAAAAGTGATTGGACAAGGTGGTTGGCTCTTTTTATAATATTGTATATAGCTATTTCCCTAGATTAAACTTGGTAGAAAGCGAATAGTAGAAATAAATAAGTTTAATTTTATTCTGAAGAAATAACTTATTGATATTTTGCTTTAAAGCCATACACTATAAGTTGTAATTATAAAAAACTTTTATTTTTAATTTAAAAAAATGTCTATTACAAAACTTTGAAACGAGAAAGATGGTTTAAGAGGAAAAAAGTCATCCAATTTTATAAAAAAAATCAGTGATAAAATTTTTTCTTTTTTATCTTGAAGTAGATATTATGATGATGAAACTTGAGTAGACACAAGAACACAGACAGAAAGAAATTTAGAAAAAACATGAGAAATGTATTATTTAGAAAAAGAAAGAAATAAGGAAGAAACTGAAAAATATAAAAAAGACTGAAAATTTATTTGAGACTGAGAACACTTGGGGAAATTAGTCAACTAAATGTAAAAACACTCATTCATATTTTTGAACATCTTTTATTTTTACTCGTTCTCAATTATCCAATTCTATCCAACCCGAATCTCATTTTTGTCATCCAGATTCAGCATAGAAAGGAGTTTGATCAAATATTAAAACTCTTTGTTGATTGACTATAAAATCTTTTAGCAAGGAGATTTTTTTGTTTTTATAAGAATCATCTTCTATATCATAAGCTATAAACTTGGTTTGAGGTATTCATTCTAAATACTTGGACCAATCTATATCTTTTTGAAATTTAGCTGACTTGCGAGATCTTTCTTTTTGATTTTCTAATTCTTTTTTGAAAGCATCCTCGTCTATGTGAATGTTGTTTTCAAGACAAATTTCTTTTGTAAGTTCCAATGGAAAACCGCAAGTATCATACAAAAAGAAAACATCTTTGGAATCTAATAGGGAATTTTTTGGAAGATTTTTTATTTTTTCATCCAATATTTTTATAGCTCTATTTATAGTTGTTTTGAAAACATTAATTTCTCCAAAAAATCATGTCATTATTTCATTTATATTAAGTTTGCGAACATTTAATGAAAAAAAATCTAGAGAATGAGAAATAAAAGATTTTAGATCATTTTCTGATATATCTTTTAATAGAATTAAATTGTAATACATCCTCCTAATTATCATTCTCAAAACATAACCAGTTCAAACATTTGATGGGATTGCTCAATCATTTAACAACAAACTAGCTGTTCTGAGGTGGTCTGCTACAATTCTAAATCTTATTTCATTTCAAATATAAGAAATTCATGTATATTTTTGAATTAAATCGATTATAGGCTTGAATATATCTGTATCAAATATTGATTCTTTATTTTGTAATACCGCACACATTCTTTCAAATCACATTCCAGTATCTACATTTTGATTTTTAAGTTTTGTTAGCTTTCCACTTTCATCACGATAATATTCCATAAAAACATTATTTCGAATTTCCATCCAATTATCCTCATCGGTTTTTACATTTGAATCAATAGGAGGATAGTTGGAATCACCTACTCGATAAAATATTTCAGTATCTGGACCACAGGGTCAAATTGGACCTGGACTTCGCCAATTATCTTTAACTCAAAGAAAGGAAATCTTATCCTCAGGAATTCAAATTTCTTTTCGATATTTAAAACTTTCTTCATCTCTTGGAGATTCATTGTTTCATTCAAAAACGGTGACTGCTAGTTTTTTTGGATCAAATCATAGCTCGTTTACCAAAAATTCATAAGACCACATAATTGATTCTTTTTTGAAATAATCTCATAAAGACCAATTTCACATCATTTCAAAAAAAGTTAGATGAGACGTATCTCATACTTCATCTATATCAACAGTTCTGATACATTTTTGAATATTAAATAGTCTTGATCATAATTCATGTTTTTTTCCTGACAAATAAGGAATAAGTTGTTGCATACCAGCAACATTAAACATGGAAGTACTTTCTTTGGATGATAATAATGAAACTTCTGGTAAATACTTATGGTCGTGTTTTAACCAAAAATCTTCTCGTTTTTGTCTTAATATTTTAGAGTCCATAAAAATAAGATTAGTAGTGAAAGATTAAAAGTCTTTATAAAATTTATTAAGTTTCTCAATTTTATAAATCTATTGTTATTGTACAATCTGATAAACTTTTACAAATATTTAACTTTATGTGCTATAATTGAATTTCTGATCATCAAATAGCCTTTAAGGTGTCATCATTTACCAAACTATCTATATATTCATATAAATTAACTTTATTTACTCACTCATTAGTTAAAATATACATTTCTGGTCTGTTTCCAGAATTTTCAGATATAGAAATATCTAAAACCTCTTCTCCTGTTAAATCAAATTTGAAACTAAATAGATAATATAAGTTAAATTGGGTATTATATTGATCATTTGTTTTCAAAGGATTTGAGGTATATACTGTAAATGTTTTGTTTATTCTATCAAATAGATATACATACTTGGAATTTAGATATGCAATGACCTTGATATCATCAGAATATTTGTTTGTGATAGTATCTCATCATAATAGTTTAACTTCACGAATATCTAAAGAAACTCCATACCCAGGTCTTCGTAATTGATATAGTTTTCAAGCATTCCAAGTGAGAAAGGTAGAATCTATTGCAACATCTCCAAATTCTCAAACAAAATTAACTCAACTTTCATAACCTGCCATAAGAGAATAACTTTCTCATCATTGATATGAAACTTGCGATCACACTGTGTTTCTATATCTAGTAACAAAAGCTCAGTCAAGTGCATTTTTTAAGTTAGATTGAAAAACATATAAATTTGCTTTTCAATATACTCAAACTCATCAAATTGTGTCTGGGAATCCTGCAGGATCTGAAGTAATAAGTGGCTCTACTCCAGCCTTATTTACAGAAAAAATACGACCATCTTTTGTATAACAATACAGACCATCTCTTAATAAGTTTGCTGAACATCATTGAATAGTAGAATCAATGTTAAACTCTACTAAAGATCATCTAGAACCGTCATTTACTACTCATACCATGGCTCACTTGGTTCCTCAAATATTCAATCATCTTTGAAAATCAACAAACAACACATCTCAAATTTTTGATTTTTCTGTAGTGTTTAATGATAATAGTCTGGTTTTTATGCCAGTAGCTGGATCGTCTAATTTCGATAAGTTTTCTAATCTAATAATATTGAATCATTTGTAGTAATCATCTTCTATAATTCCTTTTAAATTTTCAACATCTTCTAGCCATCTCCCCCTGTTTTCTAAAAGATTTAGCTTTTCTACTATTTGACTATATTTTACTCATTTTTGATCTGAACTAGGATCCATTTGTTTGAAAAGTAAAATATCTTTTTTGATATCATCTATTGTAATATCGACTATCACTCAATCTGCTGTTTTGAATATAGAATCTTTGGAAGTGTTTAGCAATTGAGATAAAACGCTATATAACATAATTAAAATAACAACACTTAGAAGCAAAATGGTAATATAATATTTATTTGCTAACAATCTTTTGGTCCAAGCAGTATTGAGTTTTATAGGATTTTTAATTTTTGATAATCTATTGTTTGTTTGTTTTTCTACAATAGTTCAATGAACATGATAGTTGGCTATCAATGCTATGTTTTCCTTTTCTACTCTAGCAACAACAAGCTTTTCTATAAATTCTATAAAAGAGCTTTCTTCTGTTGACAAAACATCTTCCATTTCGTTGATATCTGATTGATCCAAAACATCTGATAATTTTGTACCAATGTATAATAGTTCATCTCATGTTTGGATATCTCACTCTATAAAATCTGAAAATATATCTATTTTTGATTTTTTATTGAATCAATTGTGGAGTTGATAATTTAATTTTTTTTCTCTAAACATAACAAAAGATACATCTCATATCATAGATGCCATGATTGTAGAACCAGCTATAATTTGGATATATCATTTGATATTAAAACGATCTACATCAGTAACCTTATCTGCAAATTTATTTAGATTTATGTTTAGAGTTTGAAGACCTTCTTCTAAATTATTTTTGAGATCTGTTTCATCATAAATTTCTGTGTTTGATTTGTCTATAAATTCTGCTAAAAAATCTTGTAGTAAATCTTTTTGATATTCTAAAAATTTATCTGAATCAAAAACAACATAAGAATTTACTATTACTCAATTTGCTAATTTTTCTTTGAAAGAAAAAGATTGATTGTCTGCTAAATAATTATGTTTTTTTTCTTTAATCTGCATATTTTTTGGAAGAAATTATATAAAAAACTATATCAACAAAATTATTATATCTTTTTTAAGGTATCAATATTTAATCTTTTTTCAATAGTAAATATCTAAAAATATAAGGAAATAATGAAAAACTATTTTTTACTTTTTTATAGTTTCTTTTTGGATCTGTGATAAATCTCCAAAGTCGCTCTAACTTTATGGTTCTAACAAACTTTGGAGCTCTTTTTTGTGTTCATTTTTTTACTGAACTATTTGGGCTTTCTCATGCTAAGAAATCGAACAATCATCATACTGTAAAAACTATTAAATTACTTTCTTTAATTTTGTAATAATTTTTTATAGTTCGTAATTCTTGAATTGGATTTGTGGGAGTAGATCTAGCTACTAATAAAATATTTAATGTTTCTTTGTTGTTGTTTTTTGTTTTTTTGAATTCATCTCGATCAAATTCTGAATATCCATCTTGAATGTAAGATATATCAAATCATTTATAAGAAAGTGTATGTTTTAATTCTTGGACTATTTCTTTTTTAGCTCAATGTAATGATATAGAAATTCTTTGACTACCGTATCTTTTTTTGATTTCATCTAAAAAATAAGGGATAAAATCTGTGCCATTTAGATTTGAAAGATTTTTTGTAGCTAAAGAAAATCTACGATTAGCTAAACGATAAAATATTTGTAATGCTATGCCGTCAGGTAAAAGAAAATCTCATTTTGTGATGGCTTTGTAATAATCTTTTTGAAGAGTAGTTTTTTTTGTGGATTCAAAAAGTTTTTGTTCTTTGATAATAGCAAAATAAATGAAATTTGATATTACAAATCATTGTTTTTCGTATAAATTCAAGACACTATCAACAGCCTTTTCAGCACTGTTAGGAAATATTTTTTGTAAAATTTCTTCCATGAATGATGTTTAGTAATAAAGTGGTTTTGTTTTTAACAATATTTTGTTGAGAATATTTTTGTAATAAATATAGCTAAATAATGCAATTAAAGGGTTTCAATCACTATTCCAGGATAGTAGTAGCGAAGTATATCTGTATAACTCCATCCGAATTGAGTCCACCTTTCAGCTCCAAGTCAGCTTAGTCCAACTCAATGTCCAGCGAACTTTTTATCTTGGCATATTCACAAGTCAAACTTTGATTTTAGATAAGGAGTATCATTTCGTCATCGTTTTTCGTTTGCTGAATAAGTAAATCCAGCTGAACATGAAAAGTATGGTAACAATGGAACATTATTGTTGTAAAGAACAATTTTATTTTTTGTTTTTTCTAATGCCGTATACCATTTTGTCAAAGTTTTTTCTAATCATGCTCACACATATTTTTGGAAAATCCTAGAATCATCCACAGCATTGTAGGTAGCTTGTGAAGGTATATTTGGATGAATATTTTTTGGATTCATATAAAATAAAGCATAAGATTTGGATATCAACGACATAACTTCATTTTTTGTAGTTGATTCTGTATCATTGGTTTCTGCTATTCACTTCATATAATCTCAAAAAGGAAGCTTGTTTATAACTACATATTTATTTTGTTCTACTCAATTTAGATCTTTCATATAATCTTTTTTGAAAATCAAAGAACCACGAAAAGTATTCCAAGCTATACCAGCATAAGATTTTCTAGTGTAATTATCTATACTGATAAGGCTGTTTTTTGGTACAACAGACAATCTATCTACATTGTAAGTATTTCATCACAAATTCAACTGTAGTTTGTCAGAAACTTTTATAGTAGCATTATTTGCTTCAAGTTTATTTTGATTAAAATAAAAAATACATCATTGCTCACAAGACAAATTATATTCAGAATAATCTTGAGTTAGTTCGTAAAGAAGCACAGAAATATCTTGATTTAAATAAATTTTGGCCTGATTTTTATCTATTTTTCATAATAATCTACTAATATTTGCATTTGAAAATGTTATATTGTTTTTGTTTATATAGTCGTTTTTAATAGCTCTAACTGCTGGTGCAATTTTAGTTTGCATAGATTCAAAGTAGCTATAAGTTAATTTTGTTTTGGGAGCTGGCTTGGATGAATTGTTGGTGATAGTTTCTTGTACTGATTTTAAGCCACTAGCACTTGTAAGAGTTTTTCATTCCAAAAGATCTTTTACTCCATTTCTAACAAAAGGAAGCAATTCATACAAATATTTACCAGGACAAGCTGTAATACCAGCATCTTTATGTCATGCTATTACATAATTTTCAGCAGAAACAATATATGGAGCTTCTTTGGAATCTTTATGATAATCTGTTCTAGAAAAAGGATTTATATTATATTTCTTAGCTAAAGCTGCAGATAATCTAATAAGAGAATCAAGTGCTTCTTTTGTGGGTTTTACATTTTCAAAGTTTCAAATTAAAGAAACTCCTATGCTTGGTGTGTTGTTTCGTTTTGCATGAGCTCAAACTACTCACTCTCATCCTGCTCTACCTTCATAAATATTTCCAAAAGGATCTATCAAAAAATTGTAACCTATATCTCCTCGTCAATTAGTAATGGTGTGGTATCGATAAACTCAACTCAAATATTCCAAAACATCTGACTTGTTGTTTAAAATTGTATTGTCTGATGCTGTGTGATGAACAATAATTTTTGTTTTATTATTCTTGATATATTCTGGCCAAAAAAGATAATTCCCATTGCTTTCATATTTTGTCCAATCTAAATCTATTTCAGAATAATATTTTGATTTCAAATAATCATTTGCCATTTGTTCTTGGTATTCTTGCTCTTTAATAGACCAATATTTTTCTGCATCTGTTTCTCTAAGTTCATTCATTTTTTGTTCGTTTTTTTCTGAATTTATTTTATTTCTTTCGATTTTGGACATAGTAGAATATCTCAAAGCTTCGTTTGCTCATCGTTGATCACGAGTTATGATTTTAATTCACGGAAGATTTCGATCTGCTGCAAAAATAGCTGAAAATCAAAATGTAAAAACAGATAGCAATAAAAAAATAATTTTAAATTGTTTGACCATAGTTTCAGTAGTTTTTATATTTATAAAAAAGTATTATTTTCTTATATTGAATAAGTTTATATTTTCAACTAAATTATTTTTGTAAATAATTTCTAACTTAAAAGTTTTGAATAAAGAATTTTTATATTTTATAAAATCAAAAAAAATGATTTTACAAAGTGATTTGTAAAGTATAATAATATTGTGGAACAATATATTCATTTTTCATTGAATCTATTTTTTAAAAAACTATATACTTATTGTATAAGTATGATTTTTAGTTAATTTATTGGAAATATGCAATTTACTCATCTGCATTGACATAGTACTTTTTCTTTTTTAGAAGCTATATGAACTCCAAAAAAAATAATCCAAAAAGCTAAAGAATTAAACTTTGAAAATATAGCTTTGACTGATCTTGGAGGAATATATGGAGCTATTGCTTTTTATGACAGTGCCAAAGAGAGTGGGATAAATCCTATTATTGGCACAGAGTTGGGTTTTGTTTTGGACATCAATGGGTATAATAAAATTGAAAATATTGGAAATGTTTGTTTATTGGCAAAAAATGAAGATGGATACAAAAGCTTGATGAAAATAGTTTCTCATGCAAATCAAGAATGAATTTCTGGTAAAGCAAAATGTGATATCAAAATGTTGGAAAAATTCAATCAATGATTGATTGCTTTTATGTGAGGAGAAGAATCATGGATTGGAAAAATGATTTTTAGATCTGAAGCTGATGAAAAAATAATTGAAATAATAAAGATGATACAAGATAAAATTTGAAAAGAAAATGTTTTTTTGGAGCTTGTAGCACAAAGTGAGTTAGAAAATCAAAACTTGAAAAAAATAAATAACAAAATAATTGAACTAGCTCAGCAATTAGAAATAAAGTGTATTGTAAACAACATTTATCAATATATAAACCAAAACGACAAAGAAGTATGGGAAATGGCTTTAGCCATCAAAGATGGAAACAAAATATATGATGATCACAGAAGAAAACCAAAAGAAAAATATCATTTGATGTCTGGACAAGAAATTTTTGATATAATGGTAGACAATTGATATAGTGAAGAACAAACTAAAAATTGGATAAACAATAACAATGAAATAGCTAAAACTATAAAAATAGAAATTCCTATGGGACAAACTTTATTCCCAAACTACTCTACTCCACCACATATACAAGAATTGTATGAAAAAGTAAAAAACAATTTAATTTCAGAATAATTTTTTGAAAATAAAAAAATATTTATAAAATATCAAATTTTTGGCAATTATGTTCAAACTTTGTTTGACCACATATTTTGTCAAATATAGTTTTGACAAAAAAGCAAGTAAAAAAAATTTTTGTGATTGAAAAATAATTGGGTATCTATAAGTTGGTAAATAATTTAATTAATTTTGAAAAATGAATGCAAAATGTAAAAGAATATTTGGCTTGAAAGTTAAACGAAGAACAATTAAAAGCTGCTTTACATACAGATAGTTCTAGTTTAATTTTAGCTGGAGCTGGATCTGGAAAAACAAGAACATTGACATATAAAATATGATATTTAATGTTTGGCTTAAAAATCAATCCAAGCAACATTTTGGCTGTAACTTTTACCAATAAGGCAGCCAATGAAATGAAAGAAAGATTACTAGAAATTTCAGAAGAGTTTCAAGAAATAATTTCTGATGATCAATGACAATCAATGTCAAACAAATCTTCTTTACAAAATGAAAACAAACAAAACATTGAAAGCAAAGAAAAAAATGACCAAGAAGATAGTATTAATGATTTTTTGGATTTTATAGAACAAACTAAAACAAATACGAGTGGAAATAGTATCAAATATAACGAAAAAGATTTTAAACGAATTGGGACCTTTCATAGTATTTTTCTAAAAATACTAAAAGAAGATATTGATAAATTGGAAATGAAATATGACAAAAATTTTACAATAATAGATTCAAATGATAGCAATAAGGTAGCTAAAGATCTTTTAAAAAAACTTAATTTAGATGAAGTATTCAAACCAAATGAAGTAAAGTGATTTATTAGCAATCAAAAAAATAATTGATACGATGCAAAAATGTTCCAATCAAAAACGACTACAGATTATGAACAAAATATGGGAAAAGTTTATGTAGAATACCAAAAAGAGTTAGAAAAATCAAATATGTTGGATTTTGATGATTTATTGCTACTACCATATTTGCTTTTTAGGAAAAGACCCGATATATTAGAAAAATGGAAAAAGAAATTCTTGTATATTATGGTCGATGAGGCTCAAGACACAAACTGGATACAATTTGAACTTATGATGATGCTTAGCGGAAAAGATGGAAATATTACCTTGATATGAGATGATTATCAAAGTATTTATGGCTGGAGATGAGCCTTGATGGAAAATTTTTTGAATGTAAAAAAGTATTGGCCAGATATCCAAATGTTTAAACTACAAATCAACTATCGTTCTCGTCCATATATTGTAAATGCTGGAAATTCCATTATAAAAAATAACTTAAAACAATACAACAAAGATGTACATTCCCATAGAGAAGAAGATGGAAAAATTACTGTTTTTTGTCACAACTCTGATATAGATGAAGCAGCAAATATAATAGATCTGATTATGAAAATGAAAGATAAAGGTAAAATTGAAAAACTATGAGATGTTTCCATATTATATAGGACCAACGCTCAGTCTTCTACTTTTGAACAAATTTTAGTACAAGAAAAAATACCCTATAAAATATGGTGAGCATATAAGTTTTTTGAAAGAGAAGAAGTAAAAGATATTTTGGCATACATTAAATATTTAGCAAATAGTGGAGATTCTGTTTCTTTAAAAAGAATTATAAACAAACCAACAAGATGAATTGGAAAAGATAGTCTATTAAAATTGGAAGATTATGCGACTATCAATGGTTTGACACTTCATGAGGTATTAGAAAATATAGAAAGCATCCCTGTCGAAATTAACAGCAAGGCCAAAAATGGAATCTTAGAATTTAAAAGAATAATCCATGAAATTACTGATAATTGGGACAAATACTGACCTGCTGACACTATTAGCAAAATAATACAATCTATAAAATATAAAAGCCATTTGGAGGAAAAGAAGACTCATGGAAGTAGTAAAGTAGCAGAAAGGTATGAAAACATCTGACAATTAATAAATATGGCATCAAGTTATATACAAAAATGACATGAATCTATAAAACAATTTATAGAAGAAATAACATTGATGACCGATGTGGTAAATGATGAAAATGCAAGTGCAGATGTAATCAAGCTTATGACTATTCATAGCAGTAAGGGTTTGGAGTTTCCTTATGTATTTATAGCTGGTGTAGAAGAAAATATGTTTCCTTTGACAAATGCTGTAATGGAAGCGCATTTGTTGGAAGAAGAAAGAAGATTGATGTATGTGGGAGTTACTAGAGCAAAAGATTATTTGTTTTTATCTTATGCAAATAGCAGAATGACTCGGTGACAATTTAGAAACAATCCTCCTAGCAGATTCATTTGAGAGATACCAGAAGAGCTTACAAAACATTATGATCTATGATCTGGTAGAAGCAAAAACTCAAGAATGGAATCTCATTCCGATCAAAACAATATGATGTATTATTACGATGATACAAGCAGGCCAGAAATTAATATAAATGAATGAGATAATGTAAACCACAAACTCTTTGGTGATGGCTATGTGTTGGAAATACGAGACCACTTAGCAGTAGTAAGATTTAACGATCCAAAAATAGGAGTAAGAAAAATGGAAGCAAGATTTTTAAAAACAATATAGCTTGTTGATTCATCGCCTAGTTCTTAAATAAAAATACTCAAGTGACATAAAAATAGCTTTATTTATAATAATACTATGATCGATCCAAAACTAACTTATGCTGTAATATGAGCTTCAAATAATGTAGAAAAATACTGATATAAGGTATTTAAAGACCTTATAAAAAAATGATTTAATGCTATAGCAATAAATCCAAACGAAAAAGAGATTTTTTGAAAAAAAGCATACTCTACTCTATCAGACTTTAAATGAAAAATAGATTTTGCAATTTTTGTATTATCTCCAAAATTTTCTTTAGCAATTTTAGAGGAGGTGAAAAAACTTTGAATACAAAAAGTTTGGTTTCAGCCTGGTGCAGAAAGCGATGAATGAATTGAATTTTGCAAAAAAAATGATATTGAATATATTGCCAATGCTTGTGTTATGATACAAAGTAGTTAGTTTAACTTTTGTAAAAAAATTATTATAAGTTTTATCATTTTCATTATATTATTATGGCTATTGAAACAACAAAAAAGAGACCAGCAAAATCAAGATGATTGCAAATCTTACAAGAACTTTTGCTAAATGCAAAAACTAAAGAAGAAATTTATGCTATCACTAAACTCTTTCGTGAAGCAAGCAAAAAGAAAACTAAAGAATCTAAAAATCTATAAGATTAAAAATACAAATTTTAAGAACGTAATCTCTTGTAAATTCGTATTTTATTTTTAATAATAAGGATAACTTTTTATTTTGATAAGTTATAATAAATGATCACATTAAAAACACTAGCTTATGACTTTAATGCTTTAGAACCGTTTATTGATGCAAAAACTGTAGAAATTCATCATACAAAGCATCATCAGTGATATGTAGATAAATTAAATTGATTAATAGCTGGAACAGAATTTGAAAACATGAACTTGGAAAATATTATCATAAACTCTAACGGAGCCATATTCAACAATGCTGCTCAGGTTTGGAATCACACTTTTTATCGAGAAGGAATGAACTGACAAGCTGAAAATGAGAAATGGGATTTTACTTACCGACAAGCAAAGGTAAAAGATCAGATTGAAAAAAAACGAGGAAGTTTTGAAAACTTTAAAACAGAATTTACAAACAATGCTATATGAAATTTTGGATCTGGATGGACTTGGCTTGTGAAAGATGGTAATGGAGAATTAAGTATTGTAAATACTAGTAATGCTGAAAATCCTATGACCAGTGGACTTATCCCATTGTTGACTGTAGATGTTTGGGAACACGCTTATTATCTAAAATATCAGAATAGAAGAGCTGAATATTTAGAAAATTGGCGAAGTTTGGTAAATTGGGAGAAGGTCGAGGAACTGTATAAAAACTAAAATATTTCAAGAAATTACAAGCAAAAAACAAGAAAGTTAGGTTTTGAATGTATTTTTTTATTAAAAAAACATTTTTTTGAATGAAAATAAAAACTTTTTATTTAATATTGAAAAACTAGTGTCTTTTCTTTATTATGTAGAAATAATTTTATATTAGAAAAAGAAAATGAATAACAAAAAAGAGCTGTGAAGAATTGGAGAAGAGTTAGCTATTTGATATTATGAAGAAAATGGTTATGAAATTTTGGACACAAATTATACTATCCCTGGTGGAGAATTGGATGTAATAGCGCAAAAAGATGGAACAATCGTTTTTGTGGAAGTAAAGGTTGTGGAATATGTAGATGATTTGATGTGATACATAAAACCCCAAAAATTAAAATTTCTATGAAGAACTATTGAGGATTATATGTACAAAAAGAATTTAGACTTTGAGGTAAGACTTGATGTTGTTTTTATAAAAAATAACAGTATTTTGGAGGTATTTGAAAATGTAACAAATTCCTAGCTTTTATAAGTTAAATAAAACATGAAAAAAATTAAAATAATATTAATATTTCTGTTTGGTGTTTTGATTGGTGGAAGTATAATGAGATTTTGACCAAGTGATTTTTTTGACAATATTCTAAAATGAAAGAATGAGGAACAAAGTGAATTAGATTACTTTAAAAACAAATATGAACGCTTTGAAACTTTGGATGAGCTATTAAATTTTTGATACTATGATTATGAAAAAATAGATGAAGAAGATATGATTAAATGAGCTATTAAAGCTTATATTGATGCCATTAAAGATCCTTATACTGTATATATGGATGCAGAACAAAATAATGGTTTTTTGGGGAGTTTGGAATGAGAAGAAAATTTTGAATGAATTTGAGCTGCTGTGACTAAAAAAGAATATTATATACAAATTGAGGAGGTCTTGAAAGAGTCTCCTGCTATGAAGGCCGGGCTTAGACCATTGGATCGTATTATAGCTATAGATACTGGATATGTAGAAAATGAAAGCTTGGAAGAGTCGGTTGCTAGAATCAAGTGACCAGCTGGGAGTAATGTAAGTTTAATAATTGAAAGATATGAAAAGGATGATAAAAGAGAAGTTTTTGAAATCACTATTATTAGAGAAACTATCAATATACCATCAGTAGAAAGTGAAATATTTGAAATAAATACTAAAAAAATATGATATATAGAAATATTCTTGATAGGAGAAGAGACTGAAAACATATTCAAAAAAGAAGTAAATAAACTAAAGTCTGAATGAGTGGAAGGAATAATTTTAGATTTAAGAGGTAATGGATGATGACTTATGCCAGTAGCTGTAGAGGTAGTTTCTCATTTTATAACAAAATGACAATTAGTGGTCTCAGCCAACTACAAGTGATATCAAGATGAAAAATATTATTCAAAATGATTTGCAGAGTTTGAATGATTAAAAACTATAGTGCTAATTGACTGAATGACTGCTAGTGCTGGAGAAATAATAGCTATTGCATTACAAGAACAAGCTGGAGCAAAACTTTTGTGAACAAACAGCTTTGGTAAATGAACAATTCAAACTTTAGATGAATTTAGAGATGGAGATAGCTTAAAATATACTATATGAAAACGATTTCCACCCAGTGATAAAAACATAGATAATATATGAATAAAACCAGATATTATTGTGGAATTTGATATGGAAAATTATTTAGAAAACAATATAGATAATCAATTGGAAGAGGCAAAAAATTTGTTTAAATAAAAAGAAGAAATTTGTAAAACCAAGATTTGAATGCTACAAGACATAAACTTGGATAAAACTATAACTTTATATGTTTTTTACAAGAATTTATTGTTCTATGATGTAGGATTTGTAGTCTTATAAATTATAGAAAATCATATTGTTTTGTAAACTTTTAACCTTTAAACTTAAACTACTATGATAAAAGTAATAGTACAAGATTCAAATTGAGTAGAATTGGGAAGTTTTGAAGCAGAAAAATGAAAAGTATTTACGGATATGGCGCAAGAACATGATATTGAGATTCCTTTTTCTTGTTGAAGTTGATCTTGCGGGCTCTGTTTATGTGAGGTTGTAGAATGAAGAGAAGTAATAAATGAATCATTTTTACAAGAACCTTTAATGGAAATGTATGAAAATGAGGTTTTGACTTGTATTTCTGCCGTCAAAGATGAATATTTTGAGAAAGAAGAAAATTATACTATAATATTAAAAAGAAAGTTCTAGAAAAGGAAAATGTTGAAGTGTTTAATTAATGAGTTTAGCAAAAAATATGGATTTTGATAAAGAATTTATAGAACAACTGGTAAAACAAGATCAACGAGCTTTTAATGAGTTTTATCTTAAAACGGTTGATATGTTTTTTCGTTATATAAATTCTAATTTTTTTGTTAGTAAAGAAGAAGCTGAAGATATTATTTCTAATTTTTATGTAAAACGGTGGAATGTGGTAAAAAAATATGATTTCAAACAATCTTTTTCTGCCTTTGCTTGGACTGTGTTTAAAAATCTTGTAAAAGATAGTTTCAAAAAACAAAAAGATATTTCTTTTAGTTCGTTTGATTACCAAGATTGAGAGAGTTTTGAAGAAAATATAGAAGATGAATTTGATATTTTTGAATTATTAGAAACAGATTTTCAGTTTAAACAAATAGAAGATGCAATGAAACAACTGGATATAGAGAGTAGAGAACTAATATATCTTAAATTTATAGAAGAAAAAGAAAATATGGAAATTGCAGAGATTTTGCAAATATCTAATGAAAATGTTAGACAAAAATTATCTAGGTCTTTGAAAAAACTCAAGTCTCTACTGATAAATGAGACATAAAACACCATCACATTAAACAAAAATGTCAAATCAATTTTTGAAACACAAAAACAAAATAAGCACAATAAGCTACTTAAGACCTAGCTTGTTTACAAGAATTTATACTTTTTCAAAAGACTTATAAAAAATAAAAAAATATTGAAATTGAAAGTAATACTATTAGTATAACTTGTGTACACAGTACTATTTTTATTTATTAAATTGTACAATTATGACTAAAACTGCTCTTATCGCACAATTAGCTGAAGAATTAGGAGTTTCTAAAAAACTTGCAGCTGAACTAGTTAACACTTTTATTGATACAGTTATTGCTGGTGTTAAAAAAGAAGGTGAAGTTAGAATCCAAGGATTCGGAACTTTCAGAAAATCACACAGAAAAGCTAGAGAAGGAGTTAACCCACAAAACCCATCTCAAAAAATCAAAATTCCTGCTATGAACGTTGTTACTTTCAAAGCTGGATCTGACTTCAAAGGAGCTGTTAAATAATAACAACTCACAGTCTAAAATAAAAAATCTTCTACTTGTTAGAAGATTTTTTTATGTAAAAATATATAAATTAAAATTTTATTTACAGTAATAATGCTTTTCTGTTGATTTTGGATAACTAAACTATATTTTAGCAATGTATTTATTTGTAAAACACAAAAAAATGAATTGATATGTTTTCTTAGCTTTTATCGTTTGAGGACTAATAGGTTTTTTCTTATTTTACTTTAGATATAAGTATAAAGATGTAGTAAATGAATTGAGATGAAACTTAAAATCTGCCAATAAAGAACTAGAATACTTAAATCATGAACTAGATGAATTTACGCATCAAAATGCAATATTAAAAGAAAAAGTAACAGAACTACTTGATAAAAATGATGAATTATCGGAGGTGGTTGCTGAATTGAGTAAATATTATGTTCATATCAAAAGAGCTAGTGAAAAAACTAGTGAACTTACCAAATTTTTAGCTGATCCAAATCCTGAAATAGAAGAAAAAATGAAAAATATTTTGAAAAGATCAGAAGATATAAGTAGTGAAAAAACTTTTTTTTAGTAGAATTTTGTAAATATGGCACATAATTCTAAATATGTAAAAATATTGAATTCAGAAGAATGATATAATCTAATTTCAAATCAATATAAAAAACATCATTCTCATCTGGATTCTTTTTTAAACTTAGAAATATCCAGATTTCTTCCGAGAAAACATGAAAATCTGGATATAATAGACTTAGGAGCAGGAGATGGTAGAATTTTCAAACATTTTGAAAATATAAATTTTAGAAAATATGTAGCTTGTGATATAGCAGAAAAACTGTTAGAAAAACATCCAAAACAGTGAATAAAAGTCCAAAAAATAGTATGTGATTTAAATAAAAAATTATCATTTGATGATGAAAGTTTTGATATTGCAACAAGTTTTTTTGTCTTGGAACATATCAAAAATTTGGAATGATTATTTGAAGAAGTTTATAGAATTTTAAAAAATGGAGGAAAGCGAATAATTGGACACTTTATACAAAGAAGAGAATTTGAATGGGAACATTGAAAATGAAAAGAACATATCAAATTTAAGATACAACAATATCGTTATAAATTAGAAGACTTAAAAAAAATAGCTGAATATAATTTTTTTAATTTCAAATATCAGGAAATTGTGGGAAAGTGAGTTTTAATAGGATACTTGATTGTGTGTGAAAAAAATTAAAAAGACAAAAAAATATCTTTTCTGTAAAAGAATATTTATTTTTGCAATATTGCGAGCTAGAACAATAATTTAATGAGTTCTTTTTTGTAATAAAAAATTTTGTCATCTTGCTAGCTTTGCGAAGGCTTCGATGGTGGTTGCAATAACTAGCCTTGTACAATAACGAGTCAGTAAGTATTTGTGAAAGAAATCTAAAAAAATAGAAGTAAGAATACTTGGAAACAACAAGGATAAACTTGCATATAGTAAGTTATTTTTTAGCTGTTCGTTTGGATTTTTTATCAAATGCTAATATTGGATAGAAAACTATAGGTAAAAACCAAAGTCCTACTCAAAATGCAGAATTTTTGTTAAACCTTTTAGCAATATCAAAATTTAAAATAATCATTAAAATTCACAAAACTGGTGGAAATAATATCCATCGAGTCCGTCAAGTAGGTCTACCAGCTAATTTAAACATAAGATAAATATTGTAAATTGGAATCAAACTACCCCAACCTGGTAAGTTAGCTTTTTCTAAAACTTTCCAAGTTGAAATAATCATAAAAATAGAAATTAACCCAAAAATAATAAAAAACATTCCAAATAATGCAAAAGATCATGCAATGGCTGCCATAGCTAATTCCTTAGATACAGAGCCAGTAAGCAATAAATCAGAAGTTTCTAAAAAGTAGTCCATGATTTTTTAATAAAATTTAAAAATTATACTTATTATATAATAAAAAATCATAAACTTGCAAGATTGGTTAATTATCATTCAAAAAGCACCACCAAATAAATATAGTTAGATTCCTTCATTCCCTAACTAAATTAAAAGATGGTGCAAACACAATGATGTAAAAAAGGACAAATAACTCAAGAGGAAAGAG
>JALOAF010000041.1 GCA_023228925.1 Candidatus Absconditabacterales bacterium
GTGGTGAGATGGGGAAAAGCTTTAAATCTATTTCACACAAAAAATTTTAATAAAGCGATGTCATCCCGGTGTGATTCTTAGCCGGGATCTCGTTTTTATTATTAGTTAAAGAGTATATAGATTTAAAAACTAGAGCAACACTCAAAATCTTTGGCGAAGTCATAACATGACAGGCTAAACATCTTTATCACAGATAAATATCTTGTCATAAACAAAAATCATCTTTCAGGTTAGCGGTAATTTCTTTTATTGATAATATGAGTATTGTTTTTTTTGATATAAAACATAGCAATAATGTATAATTTGCACATGAAAAGTCTGTATACTAAAATTCTTATATTGATATATGTATTTTCATTTACAATTTATTCAATACCACCTCCAAGAGAATTAACCAAAGAAAGCATTGAAAAATACAATGAATTACGAAAAATAATGTCAATAAAATCAAAAACTACTAAATCCCTAAATGCAAATTACTCACCAGCTCTTAATAAAGCTCCAGTTCCAAGATTTAACTGGAATGGTACTGTAAAACTTATAGTAATCCCAATGCAGTTTACTGATGTCACATTTAGTGAGGCTACTCCCGAACAGACAAAATCTAAAATTAGAGATGGACTTTTTGGCGCAGGAGAGAATTCTCTTGCTTCATTTTATAATGCATCTTCTTATAGGAAGATGAATGTTGAAGAGCTTATAATCACTGATATTGTCACTTCGGCTCATGAAATGTCATATTATGGCAATGCTTTGGATGATTCAGCTGGTGGTACTTTACCGGTCGAAGCATTAAATCTTGCGTATACAAATGATGCTGATTTTAGGATAATTGCAGATAATCCACAGAATTACGGTAATGGTGATGAGTATATTCATGGAGTTGAAGCTCTTAATATGGGAAAGACTTTAAATGATATTGACAATATATTTTTAATGATAATTCACGCTGGCGGTGCTCAGGAAAATACAGGAAGTAATTCTGATATATGGTCTCATCAGTGGATTATCAATGGGAATTTAGAAAACCCTTATGGAGAAAATAAAGAATTGCCTTCAGAATATATATTTGGTTATAAAGTTGGTAATTCAACATTTTATTCATATTCGACTTTTGCTGAATTTAACACTAATGAAGGATCACCAATCTCAATAGCCTGTCATGAGTTTGCTCATCAACTTGGAGCTTCTGATTTTTATGGTGCTACTTCTGATCATGGAACAGGTAGATGGTCTTTAATGGATAGCGGAGTATGGAATGGATATTATGCAAAACAACCTATAACAGAATGGTGGGGTAGTGATTTTGATGGTTATCATAAAGAACTTTTTGGTTGGATTGAAGCTGTTGAGATGAATACACTTCCAAATGATACCAATGAAATTACAGTAAAATCAATTTCTGATCTTTCAAATTTAAACGATTCAAATAAAATCTATAAATTTATTGTAAATGATGATAAATCTGAATATTTTCTTTTTTATGTTAAAGAAAAAACACATTATGATAGATTTTTATTTTTAAGTGATACTGAAGAAAGCGGTCTTAGTATTCTTCATATCGATGAAAATATTAAATATACTGATGATAAAATATACCTTGATAATACTAGCTTTTATGATGAAAACTATAATAATAATCATATGGCAGCATGGCTTGTTCGAGCAAATAACAATGTAAGTAGCACTTCTGGAAGAAAAGATCTTTTTCCTTATGACCCTCTTTTTGAAAATAAAACACAGGATTTTACTCCTTCATCTTCTCCATCAAGCTATGGTTATTATTCTCTAAATGCTCCTATTATAAAAGATATTTCAAGAAATTCAGCTAATTCTGATATAAGTTTTAAGTTTATTAACAAAAAGACATGGACAGTCAGTTTAGCTTCAAATCCTTTTGATAGTAAATTTATACATTTGTATGCAAGACCAAATTATAATCCTTTAAATGATTCTGTTGAAATAATATTAGATTTTAATTCTACAAATTATAATATCCCTCTTAAATCTCAAAAAACTACTTTTTCAGTTCCAAAAGCAGATATATCAACTTCTATAACAAAATATATACTTTGGTCTGGAGAGCAGAGATTATCAGAACTTCCTGAGGGTAGTTTTAATATTGTAGTAAATGAATATAATTCTTCTGGTTCTGTTGTTAATACTGTTAATTCTACAAGTGATTTTTCAAGTAATAGTATTCCATTTTATACAATATCTAAGAATATAGAAAACAATGGTTTTTCATTAAATAGTCCTTCTAATATGTTATATACAGAAGAAATTATACAAAAAACTTCTGAACTTGAACCTTTATATGTTATAAAAGGTTTTTCAGAAGAAATTCCGCAAATTACATATAAAAATTCAGATTTTGTTTTTCTTGTACAACAAGAGGGAGTATGGAAAAATCAGGAAATTAAAACCACAAATTTTACAGCTGGAATTTTTAAAGATTTGGAAAAACCTCAAATTACAATAATAAATCCGAGAGAATTTAAAGTAAATGATAAATATTCGGGAGTTAAAGATGTTATAGCTTATGGAATATCAGGGAAAAGTTACAATATTTTAGAGAATAATAAAAATTATTTTATTTCAAAAGCTCCTGAAGAAGATATTCTTATAGAAGCTACTGATTATAGCTCTAATAAAACTTCAACTTTTTTAAAAAAAGCTCCATCAAGTTTTACTTCAATAGATATTTATCCAGTTCCAGCAGATTTATTTTTAAACATAAAGTACAATATAACTTCAGTTTCTAATGTAAATATTGATATTCTTGATGTTAATGGAAAAAAAATTCAAAGTATTAAAGATCCTACAGGTAGTGGTTTTTATTCATGGGATATGACTGATAAGAGAGGTAATAATGTATCAAATGGAGTTTATTATATAAGATTATTTAATGGTAATGAAGAAATCATAAAAAAGGCAGTTGTAATTAAATGAAAATAAATATTTTATTAATCAACATATTGATAACTTTATTGTTTTTACACGGTTGTGGAAGTTCTTCAAGTACAACTGTAATAACACCTCCTTCTGTAAACGAACATGAAATAAATGGTAATGTTTCAGGAATAACGACAGGTGATAACATTTTTAATTCTCAATTTTATACAGATAAATTTAACTCTTTTTTGACAGATGCAAGAGGAGATTTTACTTTTTTTTATGATTTAATAGGAAACAATTATATTTCTTTTTATCAAAATACTGGGTTGAGAGTTAGTTTTTTTGTTGATTCTCTTATATCATCTAATAACAACTATAAAATATTTGTAAATAATGAAAATTATTTTTTTGTTAATAAATTATTTACTTCAGATCAAAACAATATAATTCGTATTTTACTTAATTATTTTTTAAATAATGAATTTAATACAGCTGAAATAGAAGCTAATAACTATATTTCACAAGCTACTTTGATGGATGAATATAAAAAGACTTTATATATTTTAAGAGATTTTGCGATTATAAATCAGGATTTTTCAAGAATAGCTGATATAAATACAACTTTATACTATAGTGCAAGTGTTTCAAGTTCAAATTATATATCTGCAAGAGAAATATACGGTGGTATTCTTTATTGTATAAAATCTCTTCTTTATACGAAAGATTCATATAGTATTCAAAATTCTATAAATTTCCTTGAAAAAATTAGACTTGATGAGTTAAATATTACAAATAATACTTCTAAAATAATTAAATTTACATCAGATGATTTAAAATCACTTCTTCTTCTTGGTTATATTTATAAAGAAGATTCATTGAATATTGAAAAATTCAGAAGTTTCAATACTCAGGATACAGGTTCTTTTTCTTTTCAAATCAGAGAATTATTAGATAATCTTGGTTTTCTTAGAGAAAATTGAATCCTTTGATTAAATTGACTATAATTCTTTTCAATTGTAATATTATATCTGTTGTATACTAATAAATAAAAATAGATTGATAGGGAGTATTTATGTTTAACAGAAATGTTTTAGGTGTTGGTGCTTCTGCTACTATTATGGTTGCTGATAAGGCTAGAGAGTTAAAAGAAAAGGGTATTGATGTAATTAGTTTTGCTTTAGGTGAGCCTGATTTTGATACACCTGAGATAATTAAAAATTATGCAAAAGAAGCTTTAGATAAAGGTTTTACAAAATATACAGATTTGAAGGGTATTAAACCTCTTAGAGATAAAATTTGTGAAAAACTAAAAAATGATAATAATATAGATTATTCTCCAGATGAGATAATTGTTTCAAACGGTGCAAAGCATGCTCTTTTTAATGCTTTATATGCTCTAGTAAATCCTGGAGAAGAGGTTATTATAATCACTCCTGCTTGGGTAAGCTATGTTGAACAGGTTAAGCTTGTTGGCGGAATTCCTATTAATATTGATAGTAATGAAGATTATTCATTACCTTTAGATAAAATAAAAAAAGCTATTAATTCTAATACAAAAGCGATTATGATTAATTCACCATGTAATCCTACTGGTAGTGTTTATTCAGAAGATGAGTTAAGAAAACTTGCTGCAATTGTACTTGAACATAAAGATGTTTATGTTATTTCTGATGAAATATATGAAAAGATTATTTACTTACCTAATAAACATTTTTCTATTGCTTCTGTTTCTGAAGGAATGAAAGAAAAAACTATTGTTATAAATGGTTTTTCTAAAGCTTATGCTATGACTGGCTGGAGAATGGGTTATTCTGCTTCTTCTAAAGAAATTGCAAAACTTATTGCAAGAATTCAATCTCATATGACTTCTTGTCCTAATTCAATTAGTCAATATAGTTGCGTTAGAGCTTTGGATATTGATAGTAAAATTCTTGATGATATGGTTGTTAAGTTTGAAAAAAGAAAAAAGATTATTTTTGATTGGGTTAAAAAACATACTGATGATATTAAAGTTGTTGAACCTCAGGGTGCTTTTTATTTCTTTTTTGATTTTTCAAAATTTATGGGTGGTAAAATAAAAAATTCTCTTGATATGTCGATGTATCTACTTGAAAAACATAATATAGCTTTGACTGCGGGAAGTGCTTTTTTTAAAGAAAATTTTTTGAGAATGTCTTATGCTGCGAGTGAAAAAAACATTATTGAAGGTTTAAATAGACTTGAAAAAGCTATTCAAGAACTTAAAAAATAATAATTTAAAATGAGGTTTTATTTTGAAAATTGATTTTTATGCTTTGAGTGATATTGGTAGGATTAGAAAGGAAAATCAGGAT
>JALOAF010000014.1 GCA_023228925.1 Candidatus Absconditabacterales bacterium
TCATCTAATGATTTGTTCTTTTCCTCTACTTTTTTTTTATCTTCGTCTACTTTTTTTTTATATTCATCAGCTTTTTTTTTATCTTCGTCTACTTTTTTTTTATATTCATCAGCTTTTTTTTTATCTTCCTTTATTTGTTCTCAATCTTTTTGTGCGTCTTTAATTTTAACTTCTAGTTCTTTAATATCTTCATCTAATTTTTTCCCTTCTTCATCTAATTTTTTCCCTTCTTCATCTAATTTTTTCCCTTCTTCATCTAATAAATAAATACTAATATCTCATTGAATATTTTCTTTTATTTTAGGATATAAGTATAAGTAATAGGGGTTTCAGTCAATTATTGCTTTACATTTTGGTCGCAATATTGTTTCTTCTCAGCCAAGTGTTAGTACTATGAATGCAAGTTTCCCTTCATCATCGTATTTTCAAGTAAAGTGCCTAATGATATGTTTTTCATAAATGTGTCGTAAATCACTTTGTGTAGCTTTATTCCATAACCTATTAAATTCGCTTTTTTCGTCATTAGTTAAAATATTTCATTCCATAAAAAATGCTTTTATTTGTGCGCTATCTGGTGTGTTGATGTTTATGATCATAGCACTAGCGGTATTGTCTGTAATGTTTGCTAACTTTTCAGCCTTATTGTATTCTTCATTGTTTAGTGTTTTTGCTATAGCATCATTAATTTGAGTAAAAAGACTTGTGGCAACAACCATAGAGACAACAAACCCTTGTTTTAATTTATTATTCATTTTTTAATTGAGGAATTAAAATATTTGATAGTTCAATAATACCTATTTTTTTACAAAAGTCAAATCAAATTTTTGACAGATATTTTTTTTTGATTACAATAAATGGTGGAACACTTTATTTATATTATTATTAATAAATATGAATGTTGAAAACAAAATGTTTGAAACACTAAATACAACAGAAACAACAACATTTCATAGTGAAGAGGTTGTTTGAAATAAAGAAAAACTGATACAGAATAAAGAAGAAGTAATACAGCATATTCAAACTATAAATGATTTTACTTTTATATGACTAGAGGCTTCTTATGTTTCCGGTTTGTATGATAAAATTTTGTGAGAATTAGAAAACGAGGAAATATGAAATAAGAAAGTTTTTGATATACTTGATTATACTCAAATAGAAAATATTTTAATATACAATATGGTAAATGAGTTAATTGATAAACAGAAAAAATATAGGGGAGAAAATAATGAAACAAAAGTTCAAGATAATGAAACAAAAGTTCAAGATAATGAAACAAAAATAAATGTTAAAGATAAGGTAGCAGATATATTTCACACGACTATTATTGATAACCACGAACAATCGGAAGAAGTTCAGAAACAATTAGAAGAAACTCACGAACAATCAGAAGAAGTTCAGAAACAATTAGAAGAAACTCACGAACAATCAGAAGAAGTTCAGAAACAATTAGACAACAAATTTATATCTAGAATTAAGGTAATAAAGACTCTTTATATGTCTTTAGATGATAGTTTAAGGTGAACGTCTGATGAAATAGAATTGTCTAAAAAAAATATTGAACTATCTCAAGAGTATTGATTAGATGTAAAAGATGAGGATGGTGTAGATTACTTAACTCGTTATGCTCAATATTTGGTCAGTTTTAATAAGATACAGGAAAAAATAAATAGTTGATTAGAGCTGAATGAAAAGGAGAAGGAATTTGTAGCAATGTTTACAGAATTAAATCAAAATTTAGGCATAGAAATTGCGATTGCTATTCCCATTACACTTAAATCAATGAAGGCTGAAACTTATGAAACTAAGATAGTTCGTCGTTCAACATCTTTGAAAGATGCTACTGATTCTGATGCGATTTTAGATAACAAAAACATACAAAAGCATATAGACAATAAAGCAAAAGAACCAAAAAATCTTAATTTAAATATAGGTTTATCTGAATTATCAGATTTGCCTAGATATGCGATTAAAAAATTCAAAGCGAAGTATTCTGAATATAGCGATATTGTGTTAGATGACTGAACAATAAATAAAGAAAAAGAAAAAAATGTTGATAAAGCGACTCTTGATAAAATTATTGAGGAATATGTTGCACAATATGAAGAAGAAAAGAAAAAAGAGATATTAAGAAAGATACACGAAAGGGCGTTGATAGGTTGTTTTAAGGGATTGACGACATATTTTGATATCAATAGTATCAATCAAGAAAATTTTATAAAAGATATAAAATTAAATATAAACGATGATATTACAGTAAATAATCATGAATTGTATGTTAGATGAAGTATTAAATGAAAAAATATATGAATTTATTATAATATGGATAATTGAACAGTAGAAATGGATGATTTTTTACATAAAGATGGAGAATGAAATTTATTTGTTTGAGCTAATCATTGAATAAGAGAAAAATTAGCTTTTACACTACCGACATACGATGATTTAGTGAAGGAGTGATGAAAAATAGATTTTTCAGGAATATTGAAAAAGAATGATACAGAAAAAGATATTGATGAGCAGATTCAAAAAACTCTCGATAAAACAATGGATAGTAGTTTCAAAAATGAGAATATAAATAAATTTATTGTTTGAAAACATATGGAGGAGTACGTAGCAGAACAAGAAATATTAAATCATATATTCCAAAACCGACTTACTTGAGCGAATTACGATCCTAATTTAGATTTTAGGCAAAGAGATATAAAAATTGAGAAATCTAATAATCTTAATCAACATAAACTTTTATCTATAATTAATAATACTATAGAAGCTCAAAAAACTCCGAACGGTTTACAAAGATTTAGACAAGCTATAAATAAATTAGATTATTTTATAGAAAGAGCTAAGTCTGAAAATAAATCTGAAAAAACGAGTTGTGATCTATTTAATGAGCTTTTTAGTAAAGATAAAATGAAAGATTGAAGTAATTTTTGGAAAAATAATAGCGGTAAAATGAATTATTTAATATTTTTTGATATAGTGAGGTCCTGAACATGAAGTAGCGATTGGAATAATGATTCAAAGATTGATTTAAATTTATTGGAGAAAGTTAATTTAATATTAGAAAATGGGGGATCGCTAAAGGACACCAATGATTTGGTTGTTCAAGAAAGAGTTTCAAATTATTTGGAATCAGGTGAAGAAAAAGCTTTATTAGAGGAAATTGAATGAATTTAGGTCGGAATATGAGAAAAGAAATTATGTATAGAAGATAGTATTTGATTGAGTGAATAATTAACACACAAGCTACTTGTGTGTTTTTCATTTGAAAACAAAAACCTATTCATTACAGTCGGATGTGTTGAGTAGTAAGTTTATAAAAAATTTCTTCCCTTAACTCCGATAAATCAGGGTTCGGGAAGTTGCTTTATAAGTACAGACACAGAATTCTCCCCCATTGGAGAAGTTGTTCTAGTGCTGCGCCCCGCAGTAGGGCGGGGTAGCATCCTCCCCCAAGGGAGGGATTCTAATTGAGAACTTTACAAACTTTATAGTTTTTTTATCTTTTAATCAATTTTTTATGTTTCAAGTAAAATATTCTAGTTGACTTAGATGAGAGGTGACAATTTGAGCTAGTAAAAATGCATCATTACCAATAGTAGCAGCAAACTTTCTTTTAGACAATAAAGTAAAATTAACCAACAAACCATGAATTGTAGATGTTCAAGTACTAGAAGAAATTTTTGAAGAAGCAAAATCTAAATCAACAGATTTTTTTGATTTAACTATGGAAAAGGCTACAAAGATTAGAACTTCAATTCTACTTATCCCATACGGATTATGTAGACACAAAAAAGTAAAATTTATTGGAAGTGGTGGATGTAATATCTGAAAAAGACCTTTGGATACATTTGATGATTGATTGGCACAAGCTGGTATCAAAATTACTAACGATGACTTCAAGACTTATGAAGTTGTGGGAAACCCAAAGAAAAATATTATGATGCAGGAATTTTCTGTGACTGCAACAGAAGCATTGCTTACTTATCTGGCTTTTACTAATAATTTTGACTATGAAATAAATATTTATCAAGTAGCCATAGAGCCTCATGTCAGAAATCTTATCAAATTTTTGAATAATGCTTGAGCAGATATTACATTAAATGTAGATCATAGTATTGTTGTTAGGCCTTCAGATATTCAAATCAAAAATCATGAATTTACTATTATTCCAGATTACATTGCTGCTGGTACTTATTTTGCTATAGGAGCTGGTGCAGATGATAGCGAAATCACAATCAAAAATGTAGATGTAGATGATTTATCTTCTATGTATAGTATTGCAAATAGAATTTGAATAGATTTCAAAATAGTAGACAAACATACTATCAAAGTAAACTCATTCAATAAAAAAAACTATAAAGCTATCAAATTTGAAACAAGAATCTATCCTGGATTCCCTACTGATTTACAATCAATATTTGGTACATTGCTTACACAAGCTGATTGAGTATCCAAAATATTTGAAACTCTATTTGAATGAAGATTTGGATATCTAAACGAATTAGAAAACTTATGAGCAAAAATAGAAATACTGAATCCTCATCAAGCAATAGTTATTTGACCAGTTAAATTAAAATGATGATATGTGACCTCTACAGATCTTAGATGATGATGAGCTATGGTTTTAGCATGAATTATGGCTAAATGAACAACAAATATTATGAACGAAAATATTATTTTGAGATGATATGACAATATTATAGAAAATCTTCAAAATATTTGAGTAGATATTAAACACATTTAGAGCATATATTTTTTGTTACAAAAAATCCACTATACACAAACTATCACTCTGGGTTAGCCCCTTTAATAAGAGGGTTGGGGAGTTGTTTTTCGCCCCCCCCTTAGCAAGGGGTTGGGGGGATCGTTTGCAGATTCTCCGTCATTCTGAGCGTAGCGAAGAATCCATGTGCAGAATGCTTGTTGTTCTGAATAATCCATATTCAATAAGTGGATATTTCGCCTTACAGGCTCAATATGACCGAACATCGTCATTCTGAGCAAAGCGAAGAATCCATTTTCACACAACCCACTTACAGCCAATGGATATTTCGGCTCATGGGCTCAATATGACACAGTGCTGTTATTTCAATAACTTAAAAATTTCATGCATAAACAATACTTAACTCCAATTAAAGAATGAACACTACAAGATGTAAGATTATGATCTCATATAGTCTTTGAAGAAATAGATGAAAAATGAGTTTTACATCAATGTACTTGATTGGAGTATATAGTCAAAATTAAACCAAATATCGTTGTTGTAGACAATCACGACCGTGTTTTAGAATTTCGGGAAAAATGATTGCCTGTAATACATATAGATCAACATACTGATATGAGACCAGTTTGACCAGAATGAGTAAATGTTGGAAATTTTCTTCGTCATGCCTTGGATTCCTGATTAATCCCCTCTGTTAAACAAGTGAATACTGAGTATACTTTAACAACATTAGATTTATGAATTTTTGATTTTGAAAATTGAGTTATTCTTGATATAGATCTAGATTTTTGGCATCCAGATATGAGCATAGAACAATATCAAAAAACAATTGATATTACAAAAAAACTAATAAAAAAGAGTAGAACAGTCACAATAGCAACTTCTCCATATTTTTTAGATCAAAAGCTAGCTCTAAAAATCTTGAACGATTTGTTAAAATAAAAAATACCGCCCTTATGCGGACAGTATTTTCATACAATATCAATTATCGAAAGTCGACGAACAATTCGATCAACTTCCATTTCAATTTTTTCAAAAACCATTTCTCCGTTTGTCTCTTTTATGCTATTTTCTATAAAAGACATAATGGACATTTTCCCGTCTACATAATATAAAAATACTGATATAGAAAGTTTAGAACCTTCACATTCAAACTCTATATTATGTATTTCTCCAATTTTCTTTGAAAAATTGAATAAATTTTTTAAGCCTCGAGGACATTTATCATTTTCCAATAAACAAGCTTGGAATCTGATATTACTATTTTTTTTGCATTTAACTTTAATCCCTTTTAATTCTAGAATCAGAATTAAAGCTCTATACATTTCGATCGTAATGGTGTGCTGTCCTCCCTTTATTCCAGATAGAATAAGCAAAGATTTTGAAATATCTTCAAACTTATTTCTGAAAAAGTGATATTTTTTAATTTTTTTTTTCACTTCTTCTTTTATAAGATACTCTAATTCTTCAAAATTTTTTCTTTCATCATTTTCCTGGAATAATTCATAACCGTACGGCTTTTTGTACGGCCTCGTATTCTCTTCCTCTGGGAAGGGAATAGAGGTTTTTGATTCCAAAACATATTTGACCAATGCCAATAAGTTAAAGAATCTTTTTTTAAGATCTTCCATTTTTTTTTGTTTTTTGTTCTACAACTATAAGATTTTATTTATATAAGTCAATACAATGTTTTATTAAAATAAAAACAATAATTGCAACTGTTGTTTTTGCGCTGTCACTTTGTTTGTTTCATTGTCATTCTGAGCAAAGCGAAGCATGCTTCGTAGAACTGCGAAGAATCCATTTTCACATAGCACCGTCATTCTGAATAATCTGTCATTTCGAAGTATTCTACCTTGCGAGAAATCCCCTTTAATACTTTTAGATCTCTCGCAACAATACCAACTCGAGATGACATAAGAGCAATAATATTCACTCGAGATGACATATTCTACTGTCATTTCGAAGTGCTCTATCTTGCGAGAAATCTTACTTTAATACTATTAGATCTCTCGTAACAATAACGACTCGAGATGACACAGCACCGTCATTCTGAGCATAGCGAAGAATCCACTTACAAACTCTCTGTTAAATACAAAAAAAGCCCCCTTAATAGGGGGAAAGAGGAATTTTCGTTCTATGGGCTCAATATGACTCAACACTTTACAATAAATGGATAATCTTATATATCTATTCCCCTAACAGTTTTTGCATGAGTTAGTATAAAATGTTTTCTAGACAAAACATCTTCTCCCATCAAAATTCTAAACAATCTATCTGCCTCTTCTGCATCTTCTACTGTAATTTGGTTTAGTCTTCTATTATTTGGATCCATTGTTGTATTCCAAAGCTGTTCTGCATTCATTTCTCCAAGACCTTTATATCTTTGAATTTCAGTTTTATCTGCTTCAAATCAATGATCTTCAGGCCCATCTTCTTCTCTATAAATATATTTTTCTTCTTTTCATTGCTTAAATTTATAAATTGGAGGACAGGCTGCATATAAATGACCATTTTCTATTAAAGGTCTCATAAATCTAAAGAAAAATGTCAAAAGCAATGTCCTAATATGTGCACCATCAACATCGGCATCAGTCATTATTATTACTTTTTCATATCTCAAAGTTTCTTCATCAAAACTTTCTTTGATTCCAGCTCATATAGCTGTAATTAAGTTTTTTACTTCTGCATTTGCCATTGTTTTTTGTATACTAGCTTGTTCAGTATTTAATATTTTACCTCTAAGTGGTAAAATAGCTTGAAAGAAACTATCACGACCTTGTTTTGCACTACCTCAGGCAGAGTCTCACTCCACAATATACAATTCTGTTCATTCTTTTCATTTTTTGGCACAATCAGCTAATTTCCCAGGCAAAACTCATCCTGCTAATATGTTTTTTCTTAATACAGTTTCCTTAGCAAACTTAGCCGCCAATCTAGCTCTAGCAGCTAAATTTATTTTATCAAATATTTTATCAAATTCTTCTTCATTAGTTCTAAATGTGTTTATCAAATATTCATACATTATTTTTTCAACCTCTACTCTTACATAGGCATTTCCAAGTCTTCATTTTGTTTGTCCTTCAAATTGAGGTTCTGGGATTTTTACATTTACTATGGCATAAAGTCCATCTGTTACATCACTATATTGAAATTCTCAAATTTTTTTGTCTATTTTATCTTTTTCTTTTCAAACTTCATTTATCGCTTGTAAAAGAGCAGATTTAAATCACAAAACATGACTACCTCCATCTTTTGTAGGAATATTGTTTACAAAAGAAAGTGTATGATCGTTGGAAGTATTTACAAATTGAAATGCTATTTCTGCAAGACATTCTGTTCATTCTTGATTTATATAATGAGCAGAAGAAAATCTAGTTTGTTCTCAAACCAAATTATTTAACCAAGTTCTTATTCCTCATTCAAAGTAAAATCTTTGTCTATTAGATTCTTTTTCGTTGATTATTGTGAAAGTAACTCCAGGAGTAAGATAAGCAGATTGCTTCATTCTAGCAACTTCGGTACTTCCACTAAACTCTATTGTGTCAAATATTTTTTTATCAGGAAGAAATCTCACAATAGTTCAACTTTTATCAGTGTCTCAAGTAATTTCCATTTCTCATATAGGGATACCTCTTTCAAATCTTATTTTATGAATTTTTCCATCTTTGTGTACTTCTACTTCCAATCGCTCTGATAATGCATTTACAACAGATGCTCAAACACCATGTAAACCTCATGATATCTTATAAACAGATTTGTCGAATTTTCAACCAGCATGTAATACAGTAAAAACTGTTTCCAATGCGGATTTACCTGTTTTAGGATGCTTGTCTACTGGAATTCATCTACCATTATCATAAATTGTAACAGAATTGTCAGCATGTAATATAGTAGTTATATGAGTACAAAATCATGCTAAAGCTTCATCTACAGCATTATCTACAATTTCTTGTATCATATGGTGTAATCATACAACATCAGTAGAACCAATATACATACCAGGTCTTTGTCTTACAGGTTCTAATCCTTCCAATACCTTGATATTTGATGCATCATAGTGTTTATTATCCGCCATAAAAATATAGTTTAAAATTTAAATAATAGTTTATTATATTTTGTATCGTAATTTGTTATAGTTCTGTATCATCAATTTCCGATAAATATTCTTGATAAGAATAATCTATTTCGTCTTCATCAGTTTCTGTTTTTTTAACTCTTTTTCATTTTTTTCTTTTTCACATTTTTTCCAACTCTTCTATCTTAGCAATATCATCTTCAATTCCTAGTATTCTTAATAATCATTCATGATCTTTTAGTTTTTGAATAACTTTTTGTTCTATTTGTCTTACTCTTTCTCTAGTTACATCAAACTCTTCTCCTACTTGCTCCAATGTATATCTTGGTCCATCTATCCCATATCTCATTTTAATAATTTTTGATTCTCTATCATCTAGCATAGAAAGGATAGTGTCCAAATTGTTTCTTAATGCGTTTTTTTCTGCAAATTGGTCTGGTCTCAGAGTATTTCCATCTTCTATAATATCAGCAAGAGTGTCTCTTCATTCATCTCCAATTTCTCTATCTAGTGATACATTTCAAAATATAACTTCTTCAAGTTTTTTGATCTTCTTCATTGGAAAATCTAGTTCTTTACCAATTTCTTTACTAGTTGGTTCTCTACCAAATTTTTGAAACAAAAGTTGATATGTTTTATTATAGCTATTTATTTCATCTATTAGGTGCACAGGTATTCTTACATTTTTTGTCATATCGGCTATGGCTTTTGTGATAGATTGCTTTATCCACCAAGTAGCATAGGTGCTAAATTTGAATTCTTTATCAGGATCAAACTTTTCAATAGCCTTTATCAATCATATATTTCATTCTTGTATTAAATCAGAAAAACTCAATCTACTACCAAAATACTTTTTGGCAATACTAATAACTAATCTTAAATTAGACTCTATTAAAACTTTTTTTGCTTCTTCATCTCATTTTTTGATTTTTCTTGCAATATCTCTTTCTTCTTCTCAAGTTAATAAAGGAATTTTTGATATATCGTTGAAATATAGCTTTATGAAATCTTTAAATTGTTTGTCATTGGTTCTATATGTGGTTTCATATAATTCTATTTTTCATAATTTACTTTTTTCTACTAAAGCCTGAGCATCTTTTTCTAAATTTTCTTCAATCGTAATAATTTTTACACTTAATTTTTCTGTTAATTCATAGAATTTTTCTAACAATTTAGCACTAAGATCAACATCATCAACCTCAGAAATAATGTCTTCTTCTTGTACGGTTCCAGTTTTAAATCATTTATTTAACAATAGTTGTAGTGGTTTGGTTAATTCACTAATATCATCTTCAAGTTTTTCCCACAATTGTTGTTTAATTTTTGACATATAGCAACTATTTTAATAATAAAGCGAAATATTTGACAAATATATTTTTTTATATATAATATAAACTGTGTGATAGAGTTCTAGCAACAGTTATTAAGTTCACAAAAGCATTCTAATAGCAATATTAGAATGTTTTTAATTTAAACTATGAAAACTTATACAAATTCTTACTCATATATCAACCCAAAAGTACTTGAAAAAACACAAAAATTAACTAAGTTAAAACATAATATAGAGTTTGTTAGGGTATTTTATTTTTTACACAAAATCTATAATTTATGCTCTATACTTAAATTTTTCATTTACAATCTATTAAACATACTTTATATCTTTACAAACTTATTACTCGCATGTTACACATAATTAATTGAGAAGTAAAAAAATATTGAAAACAGATTTTTATTCAAAATTCGGTTTTTTGAATTCAAGTTGCATATTTTTGAAGCAAAAAAAAGGGAATTTTTTTTCTATATCCTTATCTAGATGATAATAAAAAAACTATAAACTACTTCGCTTTTGATACAGTAGAACAAAAAATTACATTTGAAGATTTATTTAAAATTAGTGGTATTTGACCTAAAACAGCTTTTCAAATAGTACAATTTCCAAAAGATCAATTAAATATAGCTATTCAAAGTTTAGATTCAAAATTATTGCAAAGCATTCCTGGTATTTGACCAAAATCAGCAAAAAAAATATTGTTAGAATTAAAATGAAATTTTGATTTTGAGGATCTTGCAAAAATGGATATTGATCAAAAATTGTACAAAAGTATTGTAACTTCTCTAAGATGATTTGGCTATGATACAAATTCCATCAAAGAAACACTACAAAAATATGATTGAAAAATCACAAAAAATAATATGGCAGAAGTTATAAAACGAGTGATTTCTAAAATGTAAAATTATTGATTTTTGGTTAAAATATACTATAATATTAAATAACATTTATTATATAAACAATAAATTAATGAAAAAAAAATTAAATATAGCTATTTGGCAAGAGTGAGAAATGTTTGTGACAAGAGTGTTGGAAAACAACATAAGTTCATTTTGACATAGTAAAGAAGAAGCACTAAAAAATACACACGAAGCAATAGAATTATATTATGAATCTGAAAAAATAAATAATGATTATTTAATTAAAAACTTATCTTTACAAGAATATAGTTTTGCATAATGCCAAAAGTATATAAAGCGACACAAATATATAAAATGCTTATATCTTTGTGATTTGAAAAAATTTCACAAAAATGATCTCATATGAAATTAAAAAACGAAAAATGAGTGATTGTAATACTACCTATTCACAATAAGGATATACCATATTGAACATTTTTATCAATACTATCACAATAAAATATTTCTATTAATCAGGCAAAAGATATATTAGGTAAATAATAATTTAGATAAATTAGCATAAATTAATGAAGATTCGTAATTTTTGTATTATAGCACATATAGACCATTGAAAATCTACTTTGGCGGACAGAATGCTGGAAATTACTAGTACAATCAGAAAATCAAATAAAAATCAAGTATTGGATCGCATGGATTTAGAACAAGAAAGATGAATTACAATCAAACTAACTCCAGTTAGAATGCAGCGAAAATGATATGAGTTAAATATGATTGATACTCCAGGTCATGTAGATTTTCAGTATGAAGTGTCTCGTTCTCTGGCTGCAGTAGAATGAGCAATTTTGTTAGTAGATTCAAGTCAATGAATTCAGGCACAGACACTTTCTACTCTTTATCAAGCAATAGATCAAAACTTAGAAATTATTCCAGTTCTAAATAAAATAGATTTACCAGCAGCAAATCCTGAAAGAGTAGCACAAGAAATAGAAAATGTTATTTGAATTCCCAAAGAAGAAATATTTCTTGTTTCATGAAAAACAGGGGAGTGAGTAGAGGCTGTTTTAGATGCTATTATTTCCAAAATCCCAGAACCAAAATAAAATCTTTCAAGATAATTTCAAAATAACAAATAAATCTGATTTTTTGGTTTCAGATACATATGAATACTATTAGAATTCGAATACTATCAAAATTCCACAAAAAAGTTTAATTTTCTATTGCAAAAATAAATATTATGACTATATAGTATTTATATTTAAATACCATAGAGGCACAAATGAAATATATAGACAAAATATTAGAATCAGGAAATACGGTTTTCAAGGCAAATGAAATTGCTTTATTATTGGATATTGAAAATAAAAATACATTAAAATCTATTCTACAAAGATTCAAAAAAGCGGGTATTATCATTTATCATTGATTAGGTTTGCGAAGCTTAAAAAAATACAATCCTTATGAATTAGCATCCAAAATAAAAAGCAAATCATATATTTCTTTAGAAACAGTTTTGCAAAAAGAATGAGTAATATTTCAAGATTATGAAAATATTGTTACTCTCATATCAGATAAATCATTTGAACAAAAAATTGATACCAAAATATATTCTTTTTATAAAATCAAAGATACAATTTTATTGAATACAATAGGCATCAAAGACATGGGTAAATATATGATGGCTACCAAAGAAAGAGCAATATGTGACAGAATTTATCTTACTCCATCGTATTATTTTGATAATCTTTCTAACCTCAATATAAAATTATTAGAAAAATTAAGTACAATATACAATAATAGCACAAATTTACGTATTAAAAAATTAATAAATGAACTTAAATAAAAAAATATCATCAAACAATGAAGAACATAAAAAAATAATGTTTTTGATAATAAAAGACTTATTTTCTTCAGATATAAAATCTCAAATAGCATTCAAATGAGGTACTTTATGTATGTTTCTTTATCAACTAGACAGATTTTCCGTGGATTTAGATTTTGATATTATCAAACCAAATGTTTCTCTAGAAAAAATCAAAAAAACTACCAAAGATATCTTAAATCAATATTGAAACATCATCGAAGAAACAAAAACCAAACTTTTACTGAAATATGATCAAAAACAAATACCATTAAAAATAGAATTTAATACAAGAATCTACAAAAGTAATACTTATGAAGTGAAAAATTTTTTTGGGAATAGTATCATTGCTATGACTCCTGACTGTATTTTTGCTAACAAATTAGTTGCTCTCACAGAGAGAAAAGAACAACAAAATAAGATTGCCTCTAGAGATCTTTACGATATACGATTTTTTTTCAATAATAGATGGAATATAAATGAAGCGATCATTAAAGAAAGAACAGGTAAAAGTCTAAAAACCTATTTACACAGTCTCTTATCGTTTATTCCAGATAATTTCAATGAAGAAAATATTTTAAGATGAATTGGAGAATTCATCACAGAAAAACAAAAATACTTCATAAAAAACAAATTGATACAAGAAACTTTAAACCATATCGAATTCAAAATATCAAATTTGTCATAATGTTGACAAGTCCTATATCTTTTGAATACATATAGAATTCCGAATCAATATTTTATATGATTAAATATTCAATCAAAATGCAAACACTTGAAGCAATAAAAACTCGTAGATCTGTTAGGAGTTATTCTGATACTCAAAAACTTACACCAGAACAGATAGCTGAAGTAGTTGAGTATTGATTATATGCTCCATCAGCTTACAATCAACAAGCACGAAAGTTTTTTATCGTCACAAAGCAGAAAGATTTAGATTTTTTAGGTGAATTGAAGCAATGATGAAGGATGATTCCCAAATCATCATGAGTTGTTTTGGCTTGTTTTGATGATAGTAAGCTAAAAAGTCCAGATTTTATTCAACAAGATATGTGAGCTAGTATTCAAAATATTTTACTAGCAATACATGATAAGTGATATTGAGCAGTTTGGGTATGAACATATCCTCATGAAAATTTAGTTGATGAAATAAAAAAATATTTTAATTTTCCAACAAATATAATTCCTTTTGCAATATTGGCTATATGAGTGCCAAACGAGGAACTTATGCCCAAAAATCTAAAAGTTGATTGAAAAATAGAAATTTTATAGATTATTTTTTTGATTTGAGTTATTCTGAATTTTCATAGCCTATTTTAGGATAGATGTTTTAAGCAAATAAAAATTACTTCGTTACCATTTTGATAAATACATCTGATGGAACATTCACGCTTCACATAGCTTTCATTTTCTTTTTTCATTCTTTCTGTTTTTGAAGTAACTTTCTTTTACGAGAGATATCTCAACCGTAACATTTTGCTATTACATCTTTTTTAAGAGCTGAAATATTTTCTCTAGCTATCATTTTGTTTCAAATCCCAGCTTGGATTGGGATTACAAACATATGTCTTGGAATTAACTCTTTTAATTTTTTTACTATATCTCTTCATTGATATGCTGAATTATCTTTGTGTATAATCATGGATAATGCTTCTATTTTTTCTCAATTTAAGTAAATATCTAATTTTACTAAATCTGATTTTTGATATCTTTTGAACTCGTAATTCATCGTTGCATATCACTTTGTAGCTGATTTTAACCTATCATAAAAGTCTACAATAATTTCTCACATTGGGAGTAAATATTTTCGTACAACTCTAGTTTGATCTATATGCTCCATGTTTTGCATTTCTCACCTATAAGATTGACACAAACTCATAATCTCTCCTGTATATTCTTGCGGTCAAACTATTTCTACTTCTCAAATTGGCTCATAAATTTCATCTATTATTCATTGTTCTTCTATATCTGATCAGGCTTTTACAATCATTCGTAATTTTAAAATACTTCAATACTTTTCTATAATTTCTCAAATAGAAAAATCTTTTGTTTGATCGACCTCTTCTTGGGATATTCAATTAATTAACAATATCGGTCTATAATATCATGTTTTAGCTAATTCTGTCACATTTGCTCAAGATTTTATTTTGTCCAAAGCTGGAGTTTTTGATTTTACTAGATAAACTACTGTAGGAGTGGTGAAAATAGTTTCTAAATCAAACTCTCTAGATAATCTTTCTTTGATAATATCCATATGCAACATTCATAAAAAACCACACCTAAATCATAATCATAATGCTTTGGAATCTTCCATAGAATATTCAATAGAACTATCATTCAATGATAACTTTTCTAAACTATCTTTTAATTTATCGTAATCTGGTGTTTCAATAGGATAAACTCCAGCATAAACAAATGGTTTAGATTTTTTGAACCCAGGTACGGCTAATGATTGCAAGTTATATGATTTTTCTTCTGTAAACTTTTTAACTTTCTGATAATCCCCTATGATTGTATCTCAGATTTGAGCATCACGAACCGATTTTAGTCATGTAACTATATATCATATTTGTCATTTTGTAAGTTGAGAATCTTTTGTATATTCTGGTGAAAAATATCCAACTTCAGTAGCTTGTAATGAGATTTCAGAGTGAATTAAATATAAATTATCTCATGTTTTGAAACTTCATTGGATAATTTTTACATAGGCTACAACTCATTTATATGGATCATAAACACAATCAAAAATCAAAGCTTTTGAAATGTTTTCTAACATAGAACGATTTTTCTTATTAAAAATAAATTTATCAATATAAGATTATTACTGAAATTTTATAAATATTCAATGTTTTTAGGTTATTTTAGCAAAAAAAAGAGCTTAGATGAAGTAATTGTCAAAGTTTTATACTACATTAATTTATATTGAAGAAGAAATCTATTGTTTATTATTATTTTATTAAATTATTTATTAATCAATTTTGATCAATATCGATTAATACATACTTATTTCTTGCTATAAATATTATTAGTTTATCTTTGTACCATTGAATATTGTTATCAACATTTTTGCTTAAATCTTTTTGTTCAATTAAAATTACATCAGCACCACAATCTATCAAGTCCTCTAATAAATTTATTTTTTCTTTTCAATGAACACTCACAACATTAATATATCAGCTAGATTTGTAGTTTTCTAAATTTTTACAATCTTCATTCTCTCTATTTCTAAAATCATATCAATGGAAAGCAATCTTTATTCCACGAATATTTTTTTCTAAAACAATATTTTTTGAAATTCACTTGTTTCCAAAATAATCATATTTATTATTCAATTCAATATTTTTCAACAAATCCAAATTTATTATATTAAATCATAGTTCTGATAAGGTTTTTAATTTACTTGATAAGCCAGAATAAGAATTTTCTAATGTAAATCCGAGAAAATCAATTCAAAATCACTTTCTATGTACATTATATTTTGGATTGTTTTTTATGTTTCATAATTGATAAAAGTCCCTCATATGATTCACCAGTTCTTCATTATTTAATGATAATAGATCACTTAAAGAACTTCAAAAAAATCATATTGTTATTCAATTATTATTTTCTTTTTCATCTCCATATAAATACCATTGTCTGGAAGTATTATCATATCATAGGTCTTTATTGTTTATTACACTACTAGAATCTCTAAATACAAAATTTGGAAATTGGTTTTTTTCAGAAGCCCAAAGATTAGTTAGATACAAGCAAGTAGGGCAGTCAACTTCTATGTTTTTGTAATCATCTTTATCCAAACTATTTTGCATTACATACCTGGTTTTAATATCATGCAAATTTGCCCAATCTTCATTTACATAATGAGAAAAATCTACAGAAGCTAGTACCAATAAATCTCATTTTTTTTCTAATTTTTTGAATTCTTCCAAAATAGTATCTATTCTCCCAAAATCTCTTCACTTTATTTTAGCTAAATACAAATTAGAGTCTGGAAAGTATTTTTTAATATATGGAAAGTGTTCTCACAAGCCGTGTTCTTTTATGTATTTTTTGTACTTTCGTCCATTTCATTCATAAACTCATTTTACATTCAAGCATGTATCTTTATAACACATATCCTTATTAAGATTGTTTAATTTAAGATTATTATTTTTTAATGTATAAAAATGATCAGGACTTATTATTAATATGTTGATTTTTTTCCCAGAAAGCTGATAAGCATCTTGAATGTTTTTATACTGTCTGTGTACCACTTGTTCTTGAATAGTAAAATGTGGAACTACAGCAAAATTGATATTATATTTTTTCTTGTTTCACAAAAATAACATAAAAATCAACAAATACACTAAGCATAGTATAATAAATCTAATAATCTTTTTTTTTGTCATATTATTTATGTTCAAGAAGTTTTTCCATAGGAATAGTATATGTAGCTTTGTGGTTTAATGTGTCATATCATTTTTGTCGATCATCGTCTGTGTATCTTCATTGTTCTCTATCTATAGGCTGGTCACTATCATAAAATTCATAAGTACTATATACTGGTCATACAACAGCTCTAGCTCAGTTGGCATCTTTTACATTCACAATCATTAAATATGGTCTTCATGTAGCAATGTATAAAGGCCCATCATTTTCTGAAGTAAATATATCTGCTATCAAAGCGGATATAAAATCATTATCTCAATCTATAACCTTTTTAGGATATAACATATTTATAATATCATCATAATATAATCTTAATTTTTCAAAATCTTCGTCACTTATTAGTTCATTTTGACTTTGTTTGATAGCAATATTTCTTACAAACAACAAGAATTTTGCATACTCTAAATATGCTTCATCATTAGAGAAAAACTCTTTAGTATCATTTGTTAATTTTAATATAGAATCTATCAAATCTATGTTTGGTTCTACATATCATTTTGGTACTGGTAAATCTGGAGGAGTTATCATTATAGAACACTCATCTTCTCATCCTCATCATAATTCAGCATAAGCTTGTTTCACATACAATATAGTATCATGTTTTAATTCAGAATAATTTCATTGGAAAGTATTTAATTCTTTATATTGGTACAATGGGTCTTGCATGAAATAAGGTAAGTTTGGATCTGTAAGTGCAAATAACCAAGATAGCGAATCCAACCATTGATGGTATGTAGAAATATTGAAATCAAATTCATTTAGTTCACTTGTGATTTCATTTTTAGCTTGATTGTATCAATCAATTTGTGCTTGTTGTACATTATATTTTGTTTTAGCTCTTTCCATCCATAAATCTACAACACTTCTAATAATACCTGTATTTATCAAGGCATCTGGTACTATAAAAGTTGTTTGTAAATTTGGCTTGTATGCAGATTCTATTTCTGAACTACCAGCAGTCATCTTATCAAAAACAAAACTATCTATAGTGAACTTTTCACCAAAGAACACAAATCACGCTGTTTCATCTTTAGCTTGAGATTCAGTAACTTCTCATATTATTTTTGTTTCATAATGAGTGGATATTATTTTTTGTGGTTTTAGTTTTTGTAAATTCTCTTGATGAGTTTCGTTTATTCAAGCTATTATATCTTTGTCAGTATTCCATCAATTCTTTTTTATATATAATTGTATGTCATTAACATTTACATCATCATCCTGTCATATTAATTTTCCTATAAAATCGTATAATTTATTGAAATTTGACAATTCATCATTTTTTATGTTGTTTATCATTATGAGCGATATTTTTACTTGTTCAATATCTCTAAAATATAATTTTTCTCTCATAAATCGCTTCATCCCCATAAAGTACGTTTTCAAAAGACTACTATCTGTATAATGTCATCTAGGAGTAAATTGAGTATAATCTTGCTCTATAAATACTTTTTTATCTACATTAAGTCCCAAAATATTAAGCATTGGATCCTCAGCTCTACTTGATGTAGCTTTTAATACTTCATTTAGAGCAGATTTTACTGCTGATTTATATTCTACTGGAATTTTGTCTTTTATAGTGTCCAATCTAGCTAAAATTAGATTATGTAAATCTTCTGTTTCTATATCTTTTCAAATATTTCATCAGTAAAAATCTTGATCATTCGTTTTTTCTTCAATTGCTGTCTCAATTATATTTTGTGGAACTAATATAGAATATGGTATAGCCCAATATGCAACAGAAAAAGCATAATAAGGAGTTAATTCTTTATTTTTGTTGTTTTGATATAAATCTACAAATTTAGAGAACATTTTTTCTGATAAGTTTTGCATGGTATTTCTAGCTATGCTTTCTTCATAGTATCTCAAAGAATTAGAGAATATTTTATGATAAAAATGTAATAACATATCGCTTGTAATTAGTACTGTATGATAAGGATATCTTTGGTAAGAAAACTTATTTCATCATATCGTTTGATAATACAATCATCGTTCTTCTTGTTCTAATATTCAAAATTCAGAAGACCATAAATTTCGTCTGTCTCATGGATTAAACACAATCCATCAATGTTTGTCTAGAAACTTCAATTGATTATCATCTAGTTGAAATCCCAAACCGTATCATTCATATTTTCATGACAATTCTACATTACCTTCTTTTATTTGATTCAAAGATACCTGTTTTTCAAAAGTTCAATTTATATCAAATAATGTAATTTCTTCACATTCAGAAAAATCTCTCCAATCTCATTCTAATATTTCTTTTCAAATTTTTTTATTCCATGTTTCATGAAATCAATCCCAGAAATAATTTAGATTTTTTATTTCTTTAGTTGTAGGTTTTTCCATTTTCCGACTAAATTTGTGTTTTTGTACTTTGTCAGATGAAGAGAATCCAGAACTTGTAATTTGCGTATCTACTTCTGTATCTATTTGGTTGTTGTCACCGTTTTGACTACATCCCAAAATAAAAACACTTACAAATAAAAGAGAAAGTAAAGTAATTTTTTTCATTTCCAAAAACATTAAAATATAAAAATAAATTCAAATTTATTTATTACTACTCAATAATTATACTTTTCATCACATTAATCAATAGTAATTGATGATAAATTTACAAAATTTACAGATAATATTTTTATTTATCTTGAATAGATTTTCAAATTCAATATTGTGTTCATAGTAATTATAAGATTACAAGTCTTCCCTTTACCACTCAGGTACTATTTGCAGAGCTGTGTGCTAAAGGATATTTACCAACCTTACCACTTTTCAATGATTCTTTGAATAGATCCTTGAATTAAAAAACTTTGATATGCTCTTATACAATCTGATTTAAAAATTATAGACGCAGGTGTTTTGGAGTTAGAACAAAAAAAATTTGATAGAATTCAACAATATCAAAGAATTTTAGAAATAACTAATTTTTTTGAAGATTTGTTTAAAAAATATAAAATCCAAAAAGTTGTAATGGAAAAATACTTCATAACTTCGTTTAACTTAAAAAATGCAGAATTTATTTATGGTATGAGAGGCTCAATTCTAAGTTTAGTCTTAAAAAACAATATAAAAATAGAAGAGTATACACCCATTGAATTAAAAAAAAGAATTACTTGAAATGCAAAAGCAGACAAACTATTAATCCAAAAATTTATCACAAAATATTTTAATTTAAAAAATATTCCGGAGTTTCATGATACAGCAGATGCTTTAGGATTGGCGTTTATTGGCACAAAAACAAATTAAACTATTCCTGAAAGTATTTCATAGCCATCTTCTGTAATTAAAACCATATATTCTCGATGAGAACCAATATCTCATTTTTTACAATATAGATTTCGATTGTTATTTCATTTCAAGACTACTTCACTACTTTCTATTGCTGTAATAGGTTCAAAACAAACAACCATTCATGTTTGAAATTTTATGTTTTTGCTTTCTGGATGAGGTCGATTGTAAATATTTGGTTTTTCGTGTACTTTTGTTCCTACTCAATGCCCAGTTAAAGATTTAATTACACTAAATCATTTGTTTCTAACAATGTTAAAAACTTCTTTTGAAAAATCATAAATAAATTTTCATGGTCAAACTTTTTCTAAAGCAATATCCAATGCATTTTTTGTCACCATAGTTAATTCATAAGCAAGAGGGTTTGCCATTTCTCATCATATTACCACAGCAAAAGCACTGTCTGATATTCATCACTTATATATTACTCCACAATCTACCTTCAAAAGATCTCCATTTTTTAAAATATAGTCATCTGGTATTCCATGCACAACACAATCATTTACTGATAAACATAAATTTGCAGGAAAGCCATTATATCATTTAAAAGCTCATCTCAAATTATTTTTATCCATAAAATCTTGAGCTATATTTTCCAAGTCTATCAAACTCACACCAGCCTTACAATTATCTTTGATTAAATACAAAAGCTCATTCAAATATTGTCCAGATTTACGAATATTTTCGATTTGTTCTTTAGTTTTTATAATAATTTCTCCTTTTGCCATTTTTTATGAATTTAATTGATATAAATATTTATTCTAGTTTTTTATTTTCCACTTGAGCCAAATCCTCATTCATTTCTTTCTGTCTCATCTAAATTTTCCACTTCCGACCATTTTACATAATGACATTTTTCTATTATCAATTGAGCTATTTTATCTCATTTGCTTACAGCAAAATCATCTTCTCCAAAATTTATCAAAATCACTCAAACATCTCCTCTATATCCACTATCTATTACTCATGCCAAAACATCAATCCCATGTTTGTAAGCTAAACCACTACGAGGAGCTATTCTAGCATAAAATCATTCCGGTACAGCACAAGCAATATTTGTTTTAAATAATTTTCTTTCTCATTTTTTTAAAATATAATTTTCAACAGAAAAAAGGTCATATCCAGCATCGCTAGGAGTGTTTTGAATAGGAATTATCGCACTATCACTTAATTTTTTAAACTTAATTTCCATTTTTCAATAAAAAACAAAACTAAATATTTTTTTATATCTTTGCTTGTCATTCCAAACAGCCTGTCATTCCGAAATCTTTTAATTTGTGAGAAATCTTACTTTAATATTTTTAAATTTCTCGCAACAATAACAACTCGAGATGACATAATATTGTTGTCATTCTGAGCGTAGCGAAGAATCCACTACATACAAACCATTTTCTATTAATGGATATTTCGCCCTATGGGCTCAATATGACTCAGTGCTGTCATTCTGAGCAAACAGTTCGTCATTCTGAGTGTAGCGAAGAATCCATTATACATTAATATTCATTCGAGATGACACAATAACACCAGTAGTGTTGTTTAGTTGATAAAAAACAATTTCTTATATTTCTATCTCAGACCATGAACTGACTTTAGTAATTCACTTATGTTTTTTCTTGTCATAATTTTGATTCCAAGGTTTATCTATTAAATAGACTTTTATTCACTCATTAGCACATTCAATAGCATTTTCCAAATTATCTTCTATGATTATATTTGCTCAAAGTTTTTTACAAATTTCAGATTTTTTGGTAGAAAATCTAGTAAAAAAATTAGCAAATTCGACACTATCAAAGATATGTTTGTAGTTTATATAAAGCCATACTCAAGTTGCAAATCTCAAAAGAAAGTGTCTAGCAGTTACGACATGAAGCTTGTATCACTTTCTTTTAAATTCTTTTAATTTAGTTTTAGCACCAACAACAGGATTTATTTTGTTCCAAAGTCATGCTCCAAGTAAAAACCACAAAAAAACCCAAATAGATTTTTTTTTATTTATTCCCAATTTTTCTATTTCCCATAAATTATAACTTGAAATTTCGTTCCAAGTTATTCGTTTTCAATTTATACGGTTCTTTTTATAACTTAAAAGAGCACGTGCAGTTTCAGCTAAAACTTCATCAAGGTCTACAGCGATAATTTTCATTAAAAACAAAAAATATAAACAAACACTTTAATACTTACTCTTTTCTCGATCTATTTCAAACATTTTTTTATATTTTTTTATCAATTCTTGATCTATTATCAAAATACCAAATTCTCTATTGTTATCCAGACTATTATCAGATAAATTCATACTTCCCAAAAGTAAAATTTTTTCATCGACCAAGATCATTTTTGTATGATTATAGTATTTATCAAACTTTCTTGATACAGCTGGTCAAAAATATTCCAACAATTTATCATTTGTCTCTGTATCAGAAACAATAAATCTAACATCCTTTGTTCAAATTTCTTTTTTAAGAATATTCAAAATCCTTTCATCTACAATGTATTGTGTTTGTATCAAAATAGATTTTTTTGCAGATTTTAAGAGAGTTTCAATTACATTACGACAATTGATATTACAAACCACTAAATTTGGATGAATGTCTGATAGTGAAATTTTTTCTCAATTCCAATCTTTATCAAAAATATTATTTAAACTATGCCAAACAGCTTGATTCTCAGAATAAAAAAAATGTTCACGATTCTTCTTGAAACTAGAGTCAGTAAGATTCGCTGTTTGTATTCGAAATCAACTATCTACTAAATTAATTTTACTGTGAACATATTCTGTCTTCATCTGTTTGTCTGATTTTATTTCAAAATTTTTATATCCACTAAAGTATTCCTCAATTTCTTTCCAAGTATTTTTAAATTGCATATATTTATAGTTTTCCATAATAAGCTTTATGCTTATTCCTTGTTCCAAAAGTTCCTTTAATTTAGCTTTAATGTTTTTTTCAGTAAATTCATAGGTCTGTAATTTTAATGAATGTTTTATCTGAGACAAACTAGAATAAAAAGCAGGCCAGCTGTTGTCTGGTGACATATACAATTTTCAAGTGATATTTTCTATATTTTCTAAATCTATTTTTTGTTCTTGATTTTGATCTATTTTTATTGCAAATTCAAATTTTATATCCTTTGTCAAAATTGCCACAATAAAGATAATTACAATTAATATCAAAACTATAATTTGTGCATGTATTTTTTTCATTCAAAATTTGACAAATAAATACTTTTTCAATATAATCTATTTAATAATAATTTTTATTTTTTCAAACAATAAATGAATAAAAAAAATCATAAAGATCAATTAGAAAAATCTTGAGAAAGTTTTAAGAAAGCTTGAAAAGGCATTATATCTACTGTTACAGAACTTTCAAAAGCAATTTGAAATACAGTAAAGTGAACATATCATCTTGTTGATGCATGAGACCAAAAGCTCCATTCTAAATTATGAAAATCTTCTAATAAAATTACAGATACTGTTAAAAAAAATATTATTAAAATTTTGATTGCTAGCAGTGTTTTATATTATTGATGAAACAAAGTGCATCAACATCAAAAAGATAAAAAAATAGATAATAAAGAATTACCTGAACATATAAAAGATAATACAATCAATTTAAAAGACATCAACAATGAAATACCAACTCCAAATTCATTAAAATGAAGAAATGTTTGAGATTTATATTCTCATTATCTGTGATATCAGTGAGTGTCTAAAACAATATGAGATACTATAATATTTAAGCCTAATGAAATATTACAAGAATTATATCAAAGAAAATTTAATCGTAAAAATGAAAGTCAATTTACAGTAGCAAAAGATTTTTATGAAAATACAGTAAGTAAAATAGATTTTGATATAGTAGAACCATCTAGTTTAGAATTACTAACAAAAAACATTAATTCTGCTATCAAAGAAATAAACAATAATTTTGATTGGGATAAATTTTGAAATGAAAAATTAAAATGAAATCAAAAAAAAATAAAACTATTTAAAAATATTTGTAGTAAAATTGATAAAGAATCTTTATTAGCCTATGGTATGACAGAATTAATGCCAAGCCCTAATTGAGAACTAAATAAGGAAGTATTAGATTTCTTACTAAAAATTTGATGAGAAAAATTTGTGATGAACTTACCTGCTGTTGCTGATGATTATACATCATTTGGGCTTTATCAATTTACATCATTCGCAGTTTATGATACATGAGACGAACAAAGATGAGCTTCTATAATGAATTTGTATTTACCAGAGCGACAAAAAATCGCTTGAAGTGTTACGAAACTAAAGTGACAAGATCATCATAAAACAGCATACTTGTTTGCTATGTACAATTTATATACTTTAATTTTTCATGCAGATTGAGAGATGATGAAAGCTTTAGAGTTCCTAACAAATCAATCAGACAATAATGACTTAACACAGCTGATAGCTATTATGCATAATTTACCTAGTAGTTGAAAAATTTTTCTTCTGGAATGGTATAAATTAAAAACAGATGAGAAATATCTTTACAACAAAACACACAACAAAAAATGAAAAGAAATTTATGATTATGATATAAATAAAAATGGGAAAATTGACTTGTATGAATCATTTTTAACTCCAAAAGCTTCTCATAATTATTGAAAAAAAACATATTACAATAAAGACAAACTATAAGATTTTTAATATAATCCTACTACAAACTCTCATTTAATTGGAAGTTTTTTTGTTTTTACTAAATCTATAATTTCATCTAAATTTGTGGTTATAATTTGTTCGAACATTTTGCTAATTTCTCTAGAAATAGAAATTTTTCATTCAAAGTTAAGCTCTTTTAATTCTTTTAATAATTTCTCAAATCTATGTACTGACTCATAAAAAAACACAGGTATTTTTTCTCATCTCATTCCAAATTTCTTACTTTCTTCTTTTCATTTTATGATTTGTTTTAATATAGTTTGTCTTCATTTTTTTTGCGGTAAAAACCCCAAAAACACAAAACTACTAGTATCAAATCCAGAGGCTACTACAGCAGGTATTAAAGCATTTGTTCATGGTAGTATGGTATACTTTATCTTATTTTCATTACAAAGTTTTATTAAATTTTTCCCGGGATCAGATAATCAAGGAGTTCCAGCTTCTGAAACCAATCAAATATCATTGTCTGATAATAAATTTAAATAATGTTTTATTTTTCATTGCTCAGTAAAGCTTGTAAGACTATAAAAGGTTTTGTTTTTATAATCAATTTCATACATAGAAAGTAAGTTTTTAAATGTTCTAGTATCTTCACATATAAACATATTTAATTCTTTAAACAATCTTAAAGCTCTAAGGCTAATGTCTTCTTTATTTCATATAGGTGTTGGTATAATGTATAGCATGATTTCTAAAATTTTTAAATAAAGTACTTCTTGTTTTTAAATCCTATTTATTTCACAATCCATTTACAATCCAATAGATTGGTATATTCTATTATAACAAACTAATCTTTCTTCTGTTTTGCAGTAAATTATTCTACTAATTCAAAATCAATGAGAAATATAGTATTTATATATTATATAAAATAACAAATAACAATATTAACCAAATAAATACAATTGCCCAAAAATAATATAAAAATTTGGATTTAATAGTTTTATGACGAAATATTTGCATTCAAAACACTCAACCCAAAAATCATCAAATCAATACTAAAATAAACAATATTTTTTCGTTTATTCTCCATTTGTTTTTTATTGCTTTTTGTTTGTCTACTCACCAGACTATAAAAGTTAATAAATTTATTCAAAGCAGATAATATATAAAATATTCCAACATAGTATTTTTTTAGATCTAAATTTTTAATCTTTCAATTCATCTTTAATTTTTGCCAATAATTGCAATGCTTGTAGAGGTGTTAAATTATTGATATCAAAACTATTTATCATACTTTTAATTTTTTCATATTTAGGATCTTCTACTTTGGCAAATCTATTTATATTAAATAAATCTTGATTGAATTTTTGTATTTTGTTCTCATCAGTAGAGGAGTGTAGTTTATTTAAATTTTCTTCTGCTCTTTGTAAAATTATATTTGGTATCCCAGCCAATTTTGCTACATCCAAACCATAGCTTTTATCAGCTCATCATTTTACAATTTTTTTCATAAATACCACATCTTTATCTGTTTCATAAACACTTACAGAATAGTTTTTTATTCATTGATAACTTTCTTCCAAAGCAATCAATTCGTGATAATGAGTTGCAATTAAAGTTTTTGCCTTTATCTCCATAACTACATACTCCAAAATAGCTTTTGTCAATGCTAATCAATCATAAGTAGAAGTTCCTCTTCCCAATTCGTCAAAAATTATAAAACTATTTTTGCTAGCATTATTTAAAATATTTGATACTTCAAGCATTTCAGTCATAAAAGTAGATTGATTTTTTGCTAAATTATCTCCGCTACCAATTCTGGCAAATATTCAATCAATTAACGGTATTTTAGCAACTTTTGCAGGCACAAAAAGTCCACAATGAGCCATAAGTATTATCAAAGCATTTTGACGCAAATAAGTAGATTTCCCACCCATATTTGGTCCTGTTATTATATTAACAAAACCTAAATCTTCTTTGTTTTCTTGGCTAGGAATATTTCATTGGCTCATCAGTAAATCGTTTGGGATAAATTGAAGATTTTTATCCAAAAACTTTTCCACCACCAGATGTCTTCATTCCAAAATTTCTAAATTTCATTTTTCCAAATAATTTGTTTTTATTAAATTATTTTCTTTTGCAAAAATGGCATGAGAAGTATATAAATCTAGCCAAGATACATAATTAGAAAAAATATGTAAATCATTTATTATCAACTCAATAGAGTCTTTTAATTCTTGTAAAATCAAAAATTCTTGCTCAATTAAAGCACTCTTAGCTTCCATTATTTTGTTTTCTATTTGTTCCAAAAATTCAGAATTGTATCTTTGTGATCATTTTAGAGTATTTCTTCTGACAATATTAAATTTTTCATTATTTGCAGAAAGCATTGAAGCTAAATTAGATTCAAACAATTGAATGTCTTTATTTGTTATTTCTATAAAATATCATTGATTGATGATATATTTCAATTTTACATTTGATACTTTTGAAACTTTTGCTAATTCATTTTGATAATCCATCAGCATTTCATCGCTATGATAAGCTATTTTTCTTAATCTATCAATTTCTTTATTGTATCCATCAGCTATAAAATCTATATCATTTTTGATAAATTCATCATTTTTTAAAACCTTTTCTAAAGTTTTGTATAAATTTTCTATAGTTTCAAGATGATGCTTTGTCAGTCACAATCTTTTTAGTTCTTCCAATAGATTATTGTTTTCAAAAAAAATAGACAAAACATATCTAAGTTTGATAAAAATTATTGGAGATAATTTTTTATACAATATTGTGCTCACTATTTTTTGGATATCCAAGACATTTCAAAAAACATTATGAATTTCTTTTGTTTTTTCTAAATTATCATAGTAATATTGTATATTTTCTGTCCTTTTTTCTAATTTTGATAAATCATTTGTTGGATTTAAAAGTAATTTGCGTAATAATCTGCCTCCAGCACTAGTTTTTGTGTTGTCCAAAACTCAAACTAAGCTGTATTTTTCAAGATTTTCATAATTATTATAAAATATTTCTAAGTTTTTTATAGTAATATCATCTATTAAAACACGATTTTTGGGACTGTGAAAAGCAATACGAACAATGTTATTTAGATTGTTTTTTTGAGTATATTTTAAATAATTTAACAATAATCAAAAGGCATTAATCCTACCAGACTCTAGTGCTTGTCCATAACTATTTAGGTTTTGAATTTTACATTGTTCTAAAACATAATTTTGTAAATCAAATGGAATTTCGTAGACTGAAATTAAAGATTTTAGTTCTTTTTTTAGACTATCCCATAAACTAGATTTTTCTGGCAAATCTACATCCAATATAACTTCAACAGGATCTATTGAAACAATAAATTTTTTTGTTTCTTCTATTTTTTCAAAACTTTTTGTATTATATTCTCACAAACTAAAATCTCACCAAGCAATGTGATAGTTTTCTCAATTTTTAAAACTTTTATGAGTTATAGATAGTATATAAGAAAAATTTTTTGACTCAGAATCTTTGATATAAGTAGCAGGAGTAATAATTTCTACTACTTCTCTTTCTACGATTTGTCCAGGTTTTGGTTCTGTTATCTGTTCGGCAATAGCTACTTTATATCATAAAGAAACAAGTTTATTTATATATTTTTCAGCACTGTGATGAGGAATTCCAGCCATGGGAATTGGATTGGGGCTGTTTTTGTTTTTTGAAGTCAAAACCAAATCTAAGGCTTTGCTGACTAATTTAGCATCATCAAAAAATAATTCATAAAAATCACCTAAACGAAAAAACAGCAAACAATCTGAATTTTGTTTTTTGATATCTATATATTGTTGTATAGCAGGAGTATATTTCATAAAATAACTTATAAACTTTAGAGAACAAATATCAACAAATAAAATAAAAAATCCAGCATGACAAACAGCCAGATTTTTAATAAATTTTTCTATTTTTTCTTTTTTGGTAATACCTCCATATATCCCGAGATATATACCAAAATTTTATTATTAGATGACACAATTATTGTGTCATTTAGTTTGTCTGTTCCCATAGAAAACTTATCCACATAAGTTTTTGTTTCATTTGATACGACAAACCATTTTATTGGTTTTTTTCTCCAATCAGTGTCTGCGTTTATATACGCGATAGCACCTGGTTCTAACCAATAATAATTATTTCCACAAAACCCTTCATGTATGGTTAAATAAGTAGGGTTGTTATCTTCTATTTCTTCTTTTTCACAAGAAATAAAGAGGAAACAAGTTATAAAAAACACAAATAAAAATAATTTTTTCATAATTTTTAAGGGTCTAGAACGGTTGAAGTGATTTAAATAATCATTATAACTAGTTCATGACTATTAAAAATCCGTATAGGAAAAACGCAAAGCATAGTAGGCAAAAAACTATAAAACTTATAGAATATTTTTGT
>JALOAF010000042.1 GCA_023228925.1 Candidatus Absconditabacterales bacterium
TTTCTGATAAATAGTATTTATCCTCAACAGTTTCTTCTAAAAACAAAGAGGGACTTGTTCCTTTATAAACTGGATTTTTAACAAGTTTTTGCTTTTGTTTTTCAGTTATTTTTTTCTTAATACCCAAAAAATAAATTCTTCTTCTTATCTGTTCTACCCCATAATCATAACTATTTAATTTATATATAAAAAGATTATATTTGAGTTTTTCACTTAATATTTGTTTTATTTTTAAAAATGTTTTTCTTTTATTTATAGTTTCAATTCTGGCAACATTTTCAAGCAAGAAAAACTCCGGTCTGTTTTGGTTTATGATTTTCTCAATTGCAAAAAATAATTCTCCTCTTTCATCTTGGAACCCTTTTCCTTTACCCATCAAGCTGAAAGGTTGGCATGGAAATCCAGCAAATAATAAATCGATTTTATCATTTTTACAAAATGTTTTTTCATTTATTTTTGTTACATCATATATCCACCTATGATTATCTGGCCAATTTGCAAAATATGTTTTTCTTGCAAATTTATCTTTTTCGGCATACAATAAACATTCAACTTTGATATTTTTTTTCGAAAAAAAATTCTCTGCTCCTTTACGAAATCCTCCAATACCTCCAAAAAGATCAACAATTCTTATATTATTATTTACCATCAAAAACTCCACTATCTTTAATACTCTTCGCAATTATATAAGCTAATCTACATGGCACTGCATTCCCAATCTGCCTGTACCAACTTGTAAATGGTCCTTTAAAAATATAATTATCTGGAAAAGTCTGTATTCTTGCAGCTTCTCTGGGAGTTAATCCTCTTGCCTGCGTCGGATGTATATACATATTACAGTCATATTGCATATGGGCTGTTATTGTTCTTGAAACATTATTGTATGATAATTTGTAATATTTATCTCTAAAAATGTGTTCTCGATTTTTATACGGCATTATGTGCTTTATAGAATCATGTAATGAATCTTTCCCTTGAGGCAAAAGCTCAAAAATTTTTATATCTCTACTATTATTATACCTTGTTTTATGATTATACAAAAAATTACATTTTTCATTAAAATTTATCATATTTCTAAAAGTGTTATTTTTATATTTATAAAATATACTATCATATCCTGTTTCTTCATCTTCTGAATCATAGGAATTTTTAATTCTTCTGGCTTTCAAAACAGGTAAATCCCCTATCGTTTCATTTAACGTAAACTTTTTTTTAACCTTCAATTTTTCTATATTATTTAATATATCTTTTAAATCAAAATTCAAGTCGCTTCTTAATCCAATAAAAAAAGCACGATATCGATTTTGTGGAACTCCAAAATCTGATGAATTCAATATAGTAAAAATGGAATTATAATCAATAGATAAAAAATCTCTGATAATTTCATTTTTTAACTTCTTTATTCCAGAAACATTTTCCATTACAAAAATTTTTGGTCTAATTAAATTTACGAAATCTATAAATTTTTTATAAAGCTTATTTCTAGGATCATTAAGTATTTTTTGTTTATTTACATTACTAAACCCCTGACACGGCGGACCACCTATTATTAAATCAATAATAACTGAATTCAAAAGATTTTTAATTATCTTTTTGGAATCATATGACAAATCAGAGATATTATCATTAATAATTTTTAATTCTTTATAGTCTTTTCTATTATTAGCATATGTTTCCAAAGCATATCTGTCATTATCTATTGCCAAAATCGGAAAAAAACCAGCTTGTTCGAAGCCAATAGATTTTCCCCCGGCACCACAAAAAAGATCCGCAAAGTTCATAAAATCAGCCTTGAAAACCTTCTTCTATTGCTTTTTTTTCAATTTTTATAATGAATACCGACTGTTTTTCGGATGGTGGAATATTTACATTAGTAGCAGATGTTATTAAACTAATTTCCTTTTGGGTAAGTAATCGTTTTCGTAAATTCCATCTTATAAGATTCTTCCAATAATCAACGCCTTTTGAAATCACATATATTTGGGCCTCAATATCATTCATCATTTTCTGTTCTTTCATGGCAACTTTTTCCTCATACTTTTTTTCATCATCTACTAGAAAATCATCTGATTCAAAATCATTATTCAATCCTATATAAAAACTTCTGATATTTTGCCAGCAAACTTCTTTTTTGCAATATTCAGTTATGTTCGAAATATTATTGGGTGTTTCAAGTATTTTTTCATTTACAATCTCAGCTATATCCTCCAGCTGTTTTTCCAAAGGTAGACTTAATTGTTGTCTCTGCCAGATTTTTAAAAAGTTTAAATTCTTATTTTGCCTATTTAGCATATCCTGAAATTTAGCAAGGGTATATGTTATAATATTAGCTTTAAATCCCCCATACCAGGAAAATTTCATTATTTTTTTATCTAAGTATCTGAACATAATGATTTTAGCTATTATTTTTTTAAAATATAACTCATTGAAAAAATTAGGGCTCTTATCATAGTCTTTTGAAATTAAAATAGCAAAATCACCAAAATTTTTTTGAGAACCCTTACTTACTACATGCGGTTTTAGATTAAACGTGTTTTCAATTTTCGCAAGATCAGTCTTGGTAAACATTTGATTTTTTGGATTTAAATTTTCAAACTTCTTTTTCTCAGATTTGGTCATTTTAAGCTGGGCGTTTTTGTACTGTCCTCTAGCTCTTTCATAATACCAGTGAGTTTCGATATTTGATCCCGTTTTTGATGGGGCCCAGATACTCCTGGAATAACTCTCGATTCTTAAGTGAAAAGGATGATTACTGAAAAAATCAGCTGCATTCACTTTATTTTGAGTATTTGCACATTCTGAAATTACGGGAACAAGTGTATTCACAAGGTCTTCTTTTATTATACTTAATTTGACTTGTACATAAACTTTTGATATATCAAGCTTAAGTAATTTCCTTGCCGCAAAAATTGCTGCAGTTGTCTGACCACCGTTAACTATTTGCAAATTTTTCAACTCAATAATTTTATCGTTATTGTTATTAAATACAATTTTTTCAGCTGTTGTTGTCAATCCATTGTTAAAAGCAAAAAACATTTCGGGTTTATTTTCAATAGTTGTTCTAATTCCTTTATTTACTTTGCTTTTAAACTGTAGAAAAGTTCTTACATTTTGCTCAAGTAATCTTTCACCATATTCCTCATACAGGTCAGCAAGAAATTCTCCTTTGAGAGACAGAAGATACGATTTGCAATTTTCATTCTCACCAGATGCATCAAGAAAGTCTATACCTTGATCAAATTCATCAAAAAAATTAATAATCATATCTTCATTTTCTTTTCCAGACGTATTTAATCTAAAAAATCTTGAGAAGTCCCATATTGTTATTCTAAAATTATTTTTTTCCGATTTTCTTTTATTTTTTCCGGTTTCATATCGGTCGCTTAATATTCTATTTGAAACTATTATTATATTAATTGTTCCAATAACCCCTTTTTTTTCAAAGATATATTTTGCTAAACTATAACCAGGGTCAGATTCATCTATACTTTTATAGAAATCAGATTTACAGGATTTATCATAGAATTTATAAGCTCTTTTAGATAATGCATCAATTTCTGTTTTAGTAAGAGTTTCCGGTTTATTATTAATATTTTCATGCCAATCTGCAATTATTAGATTTAATACTCCTCTTTCTTCATCAAAATCCCATCCATCAACTCTAATATGAAAGTTTTCCCTTTTAAAAAAACATTCTTCAAAATTCGAGATAACAGCTTGTTCTTCAAGTAGTCCACTCATTTTCTGAATAAATATACTGGGTTTGAAATCCTCTAACGCGGATGCTTCTGAATTAATTTCCTGCATAAATTCATTATAAAATTCTATCATTTCTTGATTCATAATATTTCCCTCATTTCTTTATTATCAACCTTAAATTCGTGACAAAAGTTTAAATCTATTGAATATTTAATAAAATCTATTCCTTCTTTTACCAGATCAATATTTAATTTTGGAAAATCATCTTTTACTTCAAAAAAAATTTCATTTGAAATAACATATGAGTATTCATCATACATCGACTTATATAAATAGCCATACTCAAATAACAACGATTTAAATAAATTCAACTGAGAAAAATCTTTTTCAATTATTATTTCCTCAATTTCATTTATGATCCCCGGTAAAGAAACTTTATTTTTATAGGTATCATCTGACTTTCCCATAGTTAATACAAAGAGATACATGCAGGATAATTGAGTATTCAACTGATCGATAGAGGATATTTTTATATAAGGTTTTGTAGTTCCAATTTGAGTTTTTACTTCATATGCAGTATCACAGACACAAAAATCCTGAGGGGAACCGTCAGGACCGGTCCAGAAAGATAGTGCATTTCTGATATTATATTTTTCAAATAAATAGTTTTTCAAAAAATATAATTCACCAATTAACCCCTTGATAAAATCCTCAGAAACCCTTTCTTTATTGATTTTCAAAATTTCAGCCCATCTATTTAACCTTAAAACTAAAATATTATAATTCTGTTTTTCATCACTTATAAAAGAAGTGTGATAAAGAATATTTTCACATAATGACAAAAAAATTTCCCAGTCATTATTATTAATAAGAATTAGAATTAAATATTGTTTACTCTCTTCTTTGAAATCTATAAACTCAATCCCAGAAAGTTTAGGTAATTTCTGTTCATCAATAATTATTTTATCATTCATTTGTACAGCAAATAAATAATTATTTTTTATGTTTTTCCCCCAGAAAAAATTCATTTTATGTCCGGCATCAATTCTTCTAAAAGCAAGATTGCTTGACGGTTTTGATATATCTTCCCATGGATTTTTCATAAATCATCTTCCTCAAACTCATTTTTCAAATATTTATTATAATAATCCTTTGTAACTTTATATTTAATAAAATACTTATTTTTATGATCAGAAAAATTACCTGGAAAACTTAACCCAATTCCCAGAATTGGTTCATTATTAATTTTATTTTTCTTTTCGGAATCAGAAAAACAATTCAGAAAATATAAAATTAATAAAGGTCTATCACGATTTAACCTATGAAAACGACCACTTACCGAAATATTTTCTGGTAATTCTTTATCAGGATATTTATTTTTATA
>JALOAF010000043.1 GCA_023228925.1 Candidatus Absconditabacterales bacterium
TGATTTTTAATTTCAACTCTCAAAGTAATCCAAATCAAAAAAGAAACAATTCTAAATAAATTCGCAAGAAAAAAATCTCTCATTATGTTTTGACTCCTTCCTCTAAAAAGTAAAATTGTGCATTATATATTTGTCTGTATTCTCCACCAATTTCCATAAGCTGTTCATGATTACCCGACTGAACAATATGACCATTATCAATAACACATATTGTATCAGCTTTTCTAATTGTTGAAAGTCTATGAGCAATTACAAATGTAGTTCTATCCTTCATAAGATATTCCAGAGCATCCTGCACAAGAGATTCAGACTCTGAATCAAGTGCTGATGTAGCTTCATCAAGTATAAGAATTTTTGCATCTCTAAGAAGAGCTCTAGCAATAGCAATTCTCTGTCTTTGACCACCTGAAAGCATAGCTCCTCTCTCCCCAACCGGAGTTTCATAACCTTCTCTAAAATCAGTTATAAAATCATGTGCATTAGCCATTTTAGCAGCGTGTACAATTTCTTCAAAACTAGCTTCAGGATTACCATAAGATATGTTTTCAGCAATTGAACCTGAAAACAGTATTGTATCTTGTGGAACAACAGAAATATGTCTTCTAAGATCTTTTAGTTTACAATTATTTATATTCATACCATCAATAAGAATACTTCCTTTATTTACATTGTAAAATCTTGGAATAAGACTTATTATTGTAGATTTCCCAGCACCTGAAGGACCAACAAAAGCTATTATTTTACCCGCCTCCACTTTCAAATTAATATTTTTAAGAACATCTGATTTTCCATCATAACTAAAAGTTACATTATTAAATTCCACATCTCCTTTTATATAAGAAACAGGAATTAAATCCTTATCAGTTTCGTCCTGCTCAGTTTCTTCATCCATTATTTCAAATATTCTCTCAGCAGCAGCAATCGACTGTTGAAAAACTGAATTTACATTTGTAAGTCTTTTTATTGGCGAAAGAGTCATTCCAGCAGCAGCAAGAAATCCAACAAGCTCACCACTGGTAAGTTTACCATTTATTACAAGCATTCCACCATAAAACATAACAATTGAAATACCAATAGTATTCATAAATTCAACAATTGGCAAAACAGTAGCCTGAAGTTTTACACCTTTCATTTGAGAACGAAGAGATTCCTCATCTTTTTTTGAAAACTTGTCAATTTCCTCATCTTCCATTGTAAAAGCTCTTGTTATATGAACACCTGAAATTGCTTCATGAAGTATTGCTGTAACATCTGCAAGTTTTTCCTGCATATCATGACCAACTCGTCTTATTTTTTTTGAAAACTTTGCAACAATAGCTCCAATAAAAGGAAGAACTACAAAAACAAGTAAAGTTAATTTCCAATGAAGATAAAAAATATATCCAAATAAAAAAATAAGCGTAATAAAATCAGTAATTATATCAGTACAACCTTTAACCATAGCTCTAACTACATTCACATCATTTGTAAGTTTTGATATAAGCGAACCTGTATTTTTTTTTGCAAAAAAAGACAAACTTACTTTTTGAAGATGCGAAAACACATCATATCTTATATTAATAACCATTTTTTGACCAATATAAGCCATAAAATAGCTTTGCAAAAAGAAAAATATACCCTTTATCAGTAGTAATATAGGTAATCCAATACATATTAACCTAAGGTAAAATATACTTTTCATAGCAAGTACATCATCAAGAAGTTTTTGAACAATATATGCAGGTGCAGCGTTTACACCAGCTACTACTATGGAAGCAGAGAGCGAAAAAAATATTTTCATTTTATAAACAAAAATATAATCAAAAATTTTATCAATTGTAGTTTTTTTATTCAAATTTACTCCAAAATCTTAGCAGAAATGTTTTCTAAAATATTTTCTTTATAGATTTTCTGCACAAGCTGATCAAGCTCTTCTTTAATCCTCTGATATTTAGCAGAATCGCTCATAACTTCAAAAATAAAACTTGCAATTTTTTCAGCTTTAAAATCTTTTTGCAAAAATTCAGGAACAACCTCATAACCAGCAACAATATTAGGTAATCCTGCAAACTTTATATTTAAAATTGATTTTGCAATAATAAATGAAATTGGATTAACTTTATAAACTATAGCCATAGGCAAATTTGATATTGCAGCTTCAAGAGTTGCAGTTCCAGAACAAACTACTGCAAATTTAGCAAACTTATACCAACAATAAGGATTTTTATCTTTAATATAAAGTGGAAATTCAAAACTTGTAGGATCAATATCAAAATATACATCCAAAGCTTTTATTAATACAAATTTAAGAGAATTATCTTTTTCATAAAGATATTTTGCTGTTTTTAATATTTCATCAATATGCTTTGCAACTTCCTGACTTCTTGAACCTGGTAACAAAAGAATAACTTTATCATCTTTTGTTATTTCAGGATTCTCAGCTAAAAATAAATCCATCTTTTTTTCATATTTAACTATTTCAACAAGAGGATTTCCAAAAAAGTATGATTCCATACCATTTTCTTCAAATATTTTTTGTTCAAAATCAAATAAAGTTATAACTTTATCACATATTTTTTTCATTTTTGTAATTCTTGCAACTGATTTTGAAACCCAAACTTTAGGTGGAATATAATATATGACTTCAATACCAAGTTCTTTAGCTATTTTACCAATTCTAAAATTCATACCAGAAGCGTCCATCAAAATAACTTTATCAGGACGATTTGTAATAAGATATTTTTTAACATGTTCAAGAAGTTTTTTATATTTCATTATAATCTTAAATTTAAACACTTCAAGAAAACCCATTTCTGAAAGATTTGAAATATCCTCAAGAAGATTAACATTATATTTAAGAATATTTTTACCACCAATACAATCAATTACAACTGAAGGATTTATAGCTTTTATCTTTCCTATAACATGTTCTGCATGAAGTGAGCCTGAAAGCTCTCCGGTTGCAAAAAACAATCTTGAGATCTTCCTGCCTGTAAATTTAACCATTATTACAATTTTATTCTCATCAGCTCTTCTTATAAATTCATCCATATCAAGAATAATTGTACTTGAATCTAATACCAAAGCATTTACTCTTTCTTTTATAAGAATATCCAAAGTTGTAAGACCAACAACCGGAATATCAAATCTCATATTTTGTTTAGGTCTTGAAACTTTAGCAACAACAACACCGCCATTACCAAGCTTTGAACCTCTTGGAATAGCTTGATCTGTACCTTCTATTGCTTCAACAGCAAGTACAACCTGATCTTTTACAACTACGACCTGACCAACATCCATATCAGAAAGTCTTTTTGCCATTGTAAATCCAAAATTTATATCTTCCATCTCTCTTTCATCAGGTCTTCTTTTAGTAAGAAACCCTGTAGGAGGTAAAAAATTCACTAAAAATTCGCTCGGATCTATAAAAATAAGACCATCTCTTGAAAACTCTCGAGCAATACCTGAAAGAAGAACTTCATCATTTTTTTCATCAACACTTTTAAGCATTTCAATAAGTCTTTCATCAAAATCATTCTTTGTATATAAAGCTGTTTTCATTACTTTGCCAAGCATAATAAGACTTTTAGCATTTTCTCTTTTAAAAAAATCTATCATTGCCTGCAATTCACCAAATCTTACCCAAAATATCTTATCTACAAATTTTTCAAGTTCAGGATCAGCTGCTCCCTTTATTCCAATAGCGATTATTTCATAACCTTTTTTTTTTATTTCTTTAGCTAAAAGAATCGGGAATCTCCCACTCCCGGCTATAAGACCAATTTTAATCAACATCTCCCCCTGTATCAACATCTTCGTATGATATAGTAAATTTATCTATATTATCTTTTAAATAATCCGAAGTAAATTCTCGAAATTCATTGTTTTCAAATTTTACAGTAAAAGTGTTTTTCATTGCATTATTATTAGTAACTTTACCTTTATTTTCTTCAATTACAACAGTTGCTCCAACAGGAAGAAGTTTAGCTTTAATTCCTGAATAAAAATCCTGTTCATATTTAAGACAGCACATAAGTCTGCCACAAATCCCTGATATTTTAGAAGGATTCAGCATTATTTCTTGATCTTTTGCCATTTTCATAGAAATTGACTCAAAATCATAGAGAAATCTTTTACAACAAGTAACTCTGCCACAAGGTCCAAGACCACCTCTTATCTTAGCTTCATCTCTAATACCAACCTGTCTCATCTCAATTCTTGTCTTATAAACAGAAGCAAGATCTCTTACAAGTTTTCTAAAATCAACTTTATTTTCTGCATAATAATAAAACATAATCCTTGTTTTATCCAGCATATAATAAACTTCAATAACTTTCATAGGTAATTCATGTTTAATAACTTTTTCTCTAAAAACCTCTAAAGCCTCATCTTCCATTGCTAAATGACTATGATATTCTATCATTTCATTCTCATCAAGAACATCATAAATCTTTTTTAAAAAATCAGACTCTTCACCAATACTTGAAATTTTATCAGAGCAGGACATAAGAACCTGACATGCTTCCTTTCCTCTCTCAGTTTGAACAGCGATAATATCATCTTTTTTAAATTTTTTTGTATTTTCTATAACAAATATACTAGGAGCGTTTCTAACTTTTAAACCAACAAACTTATTATCACAACACTCACAATTCATTTTAAAGTTCCCTCCATCTTCAAAGCAACCCAGCTAAGAACATTTTTATAATTAACATTAATAAGCCCATCGAATTTATTAATACAATCAATGAACTTAAAGATTTTTTCAATTATAAAAGAATCACTCTCTTTTAGCAAGCGAGCTTTTGAATATTTAAGAATTAGAGAATACAATTCTTTTGAATCAGGCTTACTTGAAGAAAAATCTTCAAAAAGCTGATAAAAGTCAGCAGATATAGAATTTATATAATAACTATTCGAAG